>CAYFLF010000019.1:0-17442 GCA_964343725.1 uncultured Bordetella sp. | reverse complement strand
TCGTGGTGATGTGAATGGGTATGCCCATGCGCGTGACTATGTTCAGAGTTGCCGTAGGCACCGCTTTCAGGTTCAAATGCTTCGTGCACAGTATGGACAATTAAATGCATGGCACGCAACATGTCAGCAAGCACATGGTCAGGTTCAATCTTGAGATGATCAGGTTTTAACTCGATAGGTACATGGCGATTGCCAAGGTGGTAGGCTGCACGTGTCAGGTCAAATGCACTTCCGTGTGTAGGGCAAGTCGTAATGCGCAACACTTCTTGCGGGGCAGCATAGACTTGAATGAGAGACCCATCTTCTGCGATCAATACATCGCCCCCGCGAATCACTGAGCCACGGCTGAGAAAAACACCAAGACTTCTACCATTCGAGTCACAAGTCTCGAAGCGACTTTTTTGTCTAACGTCCCAATCCAGCAATACCGTACTGGCACGCTTGACCAATGCACTTGCAAGCCCTTTGCCGCCAGGAATCAATTTAGAACAAACAAGCATCAAAACAAAAAGTAACGTTGCGTCATTGGCAAGCTATGGGCTGGTTCGCAGGTTAGCAAGTGGCCGTCTGCACGCACAGCATAGGTTTGTGCATCGACCTCCATGCGTGGTGCGTAGTCGTTATGGACCATATCGCGTTTGCCGATGGTGCGTATGTTTTTTACTGCACTCAAGGTTTTATGCAAACCAAAACGAGAGCCAATGTCAGCAGCCAATCCAGCTTGCGAAACAAATGTAAGTGAGCTTCGGGCCAGCGCTCCGCCAAAAGCACCAAACATAGGACGGTAATGCACGGGTTGAGGGGTAGGAATGGAAGCATTGGGGTCCCCCATGGCCGCCATGGCAATAAACCCGCCTTTCAAAATCAATGCAGGTTTGATGCCAAAGAAAGCGGGTTTCCAAATAACCAAGTCCGCCCATTTGCCAACTTCTACACTTCCCACTTCATGGCTAATACCGTGCGCAATAGCGGGGTTGATGGTGTATTTGGCAACATAGCGTTTAGCACGAAAATTGTCATGACGATCTGAGTCGCCTGGAAGTTTGCCGCGCTGTAACTTCATTTTGTGAGCTGTTTGCCAAGTGCGAATAATGACTTCGCCAACTCGTCCCATAGCCTGACTATCCGAGCTAAACATACTGATGGCGCCTAAGTCATGCAAGATATCTTCAGCTGCAATCGTCTCGCGGCGTATACGACTTTCGGCAAAAGCCAAGTCTTCTGCGATTGCAGGGTCTAGGTGGTGGCACACCATCAGCATATCAACATGTTCATCTAGTGTGTTGATGGTGTAGGGACGCGTGGGATTGGTGGAAGAAGGCAATACATTGGCTTCGCCGACTACTTTCAAGATATCTGGTGCATGACCACCACCTGCACCTTCTGTATGAAATGTATGTATGGTGCGACCTTTGAATGCAGCCACTGTGTCTTCTACAAAACCAGATTCATTCAAAGTATCGGTATGAATAGCCACCTGCGTGTCGGTAGCTTCCGCTACGTTCAAACAATTGTCGATGGCCGCTGGCGTGGTTCCCCAGTCCTCATGCAATTTAAGACCAATCGCGCCTGCATGGATTTGCTCGTGCAGGGCGTCAGGCAAAGATGCGTTCCCTTTTCCTAGAAAGCCCAAATTCATCGGAAAAGCGTCAGCAGCTTGCAGCATGCGCTCAATGTTCCAAGCTCCAGGCGTACAAGTAGTGGCAAATGTTCCAGTAGCAGGGCCAGTTCCACCACCAATCATGGTGGTCACACCGCTGGTGAGCGCTTCTTCAATTTGTTGGGGGGCGATGAAGTGAATGTGGGTGTCGATACCACCCGCGGTCACGATATTGCCCTCACAGCTGATGATCTCGGTTCCAGGTCCAATCACGATGTCAACGCCAGGTTGCGTATCAGGGTTGCCAGCTTTACCAATCGCAGCAATTCGGCCATCTTTTAATCCGATGTCTGCCTTCACGATGCCCCAGTGGTCCACAATCAAGGCATTGGTTAAGACGGTATCCACAGCGCCACTGGCTTGCGCACCTTGCCCAGTGCCGTCACGCGTACGCTGGCTTTGTGCCATGCCATCTCGGATTGTTTTACCGCCACCAAACTTCACCTCTTCGCCGTATCCGCCAGCGCGCAGGGTGAAATCTTGTTCAACTTCAATTACCAAGTCGGTATCGGCCAAGCGGACTCGGTCGCCCACTGTGGGGCCAAACATTTCAGCGTAAGCGCGTTTGCCAATCGTTGCCATTCGAATTTCCTTGCGCTTATTGAAGGGTTAGAGGACCATTGGTCAGACCGCGAAAACCAAAAACCTCTCTCTTTCCAGAATATTCCACCAACTCAACGGTTCTTTGTTGGCCTGGTTCAAACCGTACAGCGGTTCCTGATGCAATGTTTAGACGCTTGCCTTGCGCTTGGGCACGATCAAATTGCAAAGCCGCATTGGTCTCTGCAAAATGGTAGTGAGAACCAACTTGAATAGGGCGATCACCAGAATTTTTTACCACGATCGTGACAGTGGGGCGGCTCGGATTGAGGATGTGCTCACCGTCGTCTATCAAAAGTTCACCAGGTGTCATGGGTGCCTCACTTGTTACGGCTGTTTAGCCACCACATGAAAGCGACTACACAAAGTGCCATCACAAATCCCCATACATCGCTGGCATGGTAGTGGGAGGCGCCTTCAATGCCGTGGCCTTCGTGAGCCTGAGCAGATAGTGCAATCAGGCAAAAAAAGATAAAAGTAAATCGGTGCATAAGGGTCTCACTTTTAAACAATGGGTTGGTGCACGGTGACAAGTTTGGTGCCATCAGGAAATGTGGCTTCTACCTGGATGTCAGGAATCATCTCAGCCACCCCTTCCATCACATCTGCACGACTGAGAATGGTGCGTCCTTCACTCATCAGTTGGGCAACGGTCTTGCCGTCGCGAGCACCTTCCATCACGGCAGCACTAATAAGAGCGACAGCTTCTGGGTAATTGAGTTTCAACCCTCGGGCTTTACGGCGCTCAGCCAACAAAGCGGCCGTGAATATCAGGAGTTTGTCTTTTTCGCGGGGTGTGAGTTCCATAGCTTTATTTTTACGCAACTTACATGCCTTGCGATTGTGCAGAAAAATTTGGTCAATCTGATGGGTTGTACCAAAAGAGGCAATGTTGGCCGCACAAACATGGTGCGTAAAGCGGGTCTACGCATTTCCTTGGTGCTTATATGGCTAAAAACCTACTCATTGAAGAGAAAAATCATGAAGTTCGGCGCCCAAAGAGTTGGCATAGGGATTGCGAGGGTAGTTTCAGCGAGTGAATTGCAACCCGCGCAACCTAACCTATTTTGGAGTAAGCCCCATGATCAATCGTCGAGGAAATCTCAAAGCCCTAGCATTAGCCACCGCGTTGTCGGTGGGATCGTTTGTTACTTTGCCCAATGCTTTGGCAGCGGACACGATCAAAGTTGGCGTTCTGCACAGCTTGTCTGGCACGATGGCCATTTCTGAAACAGTACTCAAAGACACTGTTTTGATGGCGATTGACGAGATCAACGCAAAGGGCGGTGTACTGGGCAAAAAACTCGAACCAGTCGTCGTCGACCCAGCCTCTAACTGGCCATTGTTTGCTGAAAAAACCAAGCAACTATTAGGTCAAGACAAAGTATCAGTCATTTTTGGTTGCTGGACATCTGTGTCCCGTAAATCAGTTTTACCGGTCGTAGAAGAAATGAACGGCTTGTTGTTCTACCCAGTTCAATATGAAGGTGAAGAACTCAGCAAGAACGTTTTCTACACGGGTGCTGCTCCTAACCAACAGGCAATTCCTGCAGTTGATTATTTGATGAGCAAAGACGGTGGTGCGGCCAAGCGCTGGGTTTTACTCGGAACAGACTATGTGTATCCACGCACAACCAACAAAATTTTGCGTGCTTACCTCAAAAGCAAAGGTGTGAAAGAGTCAGACATCGACGAGAAATACACCCCATTCGGTCACTCTGACTACCAAACCATCGTAGCGGACATCAAGAAATTCGCGACCGGTGGCAAAACCGCTGTGGTCTCTACTATCAACGGTGACTCCAATGTGCCTTTCTATAAGGAACTTGGCAATGCTGGATTGAAGGCCAAAGACGTTCCTGTTGTAGCCTTCTCAGTTGGTGAGGAAGAGTTGCGTGGCGTAGACACCAAGCCATTGGTGGGTCACTTGGCAGCATGGAACTACTTCATGAGCATCAAGAATCCTACCAATGACGCATTCATCAAGAAGTGGAGCGACTACGCCAAGGCCAAGGGAATTGCGGGTCACAAAGACAAGCCTTTGACCAACGACCCAATGGAAGCCACTTATATTGGTATCAATATGTGGAAGCAGGCAGTTGAAAAAGCCAAGACAACCGATGTGGACAAGGTGATTGCTGCCATGGCAGGTCAGACATTCACTGCGCCAAGTGGTATCACATCCAAGATGGATGAAAAGAACCATCACTTGCACAAGTCAGTCTTTATTGGCGAAGTCAAAGCTGATGGACAATTCAATGTGGTGTGGAAGACGCCTGGCCCTGTTAAAGCCAAGCCATGGAGCCCCTTCATCGAAGGTAACGACAAGAAGCCTGATGAGCCTGTGAAGAAGTAAGTCGCTTTTCTTCAAAGTAAATGGGAGGAGGGCGTTGCCTTCCTCCTTTTTTATGGAAATTGGATGATCCGTTTTTTATCTCTAGCGTTGGTTGGCATGACTTGCTTTGCTTTGTCAGCGCCTTTGCTTGCATTAACACCTGAACAGTCGCGCGCGCTAACTCAAGGCGATGTGGATAGTCGCGTGACCGCCATTCAGCAAGTGCTAGTGGCACCTGATGACAAAACTGCTGCTCTTTTGCAGGCCTTGGCAGATGATGCTGTCAAAGTCAATGGATCCCAGGTTTTTTTAATGCGTGACGGCAAAGCTTACGACCCTGTCACCGGTCAAGAACTTGCTTTGCCTTCTAGCGCGGAGGATGTGATCAATAACAACCGTATGCGAGGCGAAATTGATGCGGCTCTGTCTGCTTTGCAGTTATTGAGTCCCGTCGTTGCCAAACGCGTGGATGCAGTGAAATTGATGCTGAAAGAGCCCGATATCACCAAACTTCCCATGCTTGAAAAAGCCTTATCCGCTGAGACGGATAGTGAGGCAAAAAAACTGATGTTTCTTGCGCGAGCAGCCATCATGATCAATAGCGATAAGCCTGATGAGCGATTGAAGGCTGCCAAGGTGTTAGCTCAAAATCAAACGCCAGAAACGGTTTTGCTCTTGAACCAACGCCTAAGTCAAGAAGAGAGCAAAGAAGTTAGAACCCAAATCGAATCTTCACTCAAAACCATTCAATCTGCCTTGGGATGGGGAGAAAAATTAGGAACTCTTTTCACGGGAATTAGTCTAGGTTCCATTTTGTTACTTGTGGCATTGGGCTTGGCCATCACCTATGGATTAATGGGTGTCATCAATATGGCCCATGGTGAGTTAATGATGATTGGTGCGTATGCCACCTACGTTGTCCAAACTTTGTTTAGGCAGTACCTACCTGCCGCCTTTGATGGGTATTTACTGGTTGCAGTTCCTGTGTCATTTTTTTCTGCGGCTTTAGTTGGTGCGGTTTTAGAGCGATTGGTGCTGAGGCATTTGTATGGCAGGCCACTTGAAACCCTCTTGGCTACTTGGGGCATCAGTTTGGTATTGATGCAAAGTGTGCGTAGTATTTTTGGAGCGCAAAACGTAGGTGTTGAAAACCCTGCATGGATGAGCGGTGGTTTGCAGGTTCTCTCTAATTTGTCACTGCCTTACAACCGTTTAGTCATCATCGGGTTTGCACTTTTTGTGCTCATCGGCATGGCCCTTTTGATTGGCAAGACACGATTGGGACTATTTGTGCGCGGCGTTACGCAAAATAGACCCATGGCATCTGCGTTGGGTGTTCATACTGCCCGAGTGGATACCTATGCATTTTCATTAGGCTGTGGCATTGCAGGTTTGGCTGGCTGCGCATTGAGCCAAATTGGAAATGTTGGTCCAGACCTCGGACAAAACTACATTGTCGATGCGTTCATGGTCGTAGTTTTAGGTGGTGTTGGACAGCTAGCTGGTACTGTCTATGCTGCTTTGGGTTTAGGACTCATGAATAAATTACTGGAAGGCATAGCTGGCGCGGTGCTTGCCAAAATTGCGGTGCTGGTCTTCATCATCATCTTCATCCAAAAACGCCCACAGGGATTGTTTGCGATGAAGGGACGGAGTGCCGAGGCTTAGTATGAGCGCCAAAAACATGGCTCAATTGCCTTCTCAACCTAAATTATTGAGTCCAACTGGCTGGACGATTTTTCTGGCTGCAACTGTATTGCTCTGCGGTCTGGTGCCTATCTTTAATATTTGGATACCGTCAGACAGTTTTTTCCATGTGAGTGACTATGCGGTTGCTTTAGTTGGAAAAATCATGTGCTATGCCATTTGTGCTTTGGCCATGGATTTAATCTGGGGCTACACCGGTATCCTGTCCCTAGGGCATGGGTTATTTTTTGCGCTGGGTGGATACATGATGGGGATGTACCTCATGCGTCAAATTGGAACGGACGGCAATTACAAAAGCAATTTGCCAGACTTCATGGTTTTTTTAGACTGGAAAACTTTGCCCTGGCACTGGACTTTTAGCGATAGTTTCATTGCAACTTTATTCTTGATTGTTTTAGTTCCAGGCATCTTGGCTTGGGTGTTTGGTTACTTTGCCTTTCGTTCGCGAATCAAAGGGGTGTATTTCTCCATCATCACGCAGGCCCTAACGTTTGCTGCAATGTTGCTGTTTTTTCGCAATGAAACAGGTTTTGGTGGAAACAACGGATTTACCGATTTCAAGCGCATTTTGGACTTGCCAATCGCTACGCCCGTGATGCGTATGACTCTTTTTGTTTTAACTGCTTTCACCTTGCTTGGATCGTTCTTGTTTGCACGTTGGTTGGTTCAAAGTAAATTTGGTCGTGTATTACAAGCGATCCGCGATGCGGAGAGCCGAGTGATGTTCTCTGGTTACTCGCCTACACCCTACAAGCTCACGATTTGGGTGATATCTGCTGTGATGTGTGGAATTGCTGGAGCTTTGTATGTGCCACAAGTCGGCATCATCAACCCTAGCGAAATGAGTCCAGCTAATTCGATCGAAATGGCAGTATGGGCTGCGGTTGGTGGGCGCGCTACATTGATCGGCCCAATTGTGGGCGCATTTTTAGTCAATGGAGCAAAGAGTTGGCTGACGGTGACAGCGCCTGAATTTTGGCTTTACTTTTTAGGCGCATTATTTATCTGTGTGACCTTATTTTTGCCCCAAGGTGTAGTTGGATTTTTCCAAAAAATTACGCGCAAAAGACAAACGGAGAGCGAAACATGACGCCAGATCTGTTTGAACAAGGCGCAGACCGACTTGAATCACACAAAGCCAAAGTATCTTCAGAAGTCACCTCTGGCGATAGAGGCGCGAGTTATGGACGTATTCACACCAGTGGTGAGTTAGATACAACGCACGGCCGAATTCTCTACCTAGAAGATGTGAATGTGAGTTTTGATGGATTCAAAGCTATCAATCAACTATCCCTGGACATTGCAGTAGGAGAATTGCGTTGCATCATCGGACCCAATGGTGCTGGTAAGACCACCATGATGGACATCATCACTGGTAAAACCAAGCCAGACTCTGGTCAAGTATTTTTCGGTAGCACGATTGATTTGCTTCGCTATAACGAGCCAGAAATTGCGCAATTAGGAATAGGACGTAAATTCCAAAAGCCCACAGTGTTCGAACATCTAAGTGTGTTTGAGAATTTGGAATTAGCGCTTAAAACCCATAAAGGTGTAGCGACGTCCATGTTTTTTAAATTGAATGGTGTGCAATCTGATCGACTTAGTGAAGTTTTGGAAACTATCCAACTCACAGCAGATATGCGCCGTCAAGCGGGTAATTTAAGCCATGGACAAAAGCAATGGTTAGAGATAGGCATGTTGCTGATGCAAGACCCTAAGCTCTTGTTGTTAGACGAACCAGTGGCTGGTATGACTGACTTCGAGACTGAGCGAACTGCAGAGCTATTTTTATCCCTCAAGGGCAAGCATTCATTGATGGTGGTGGAACATGATATGAGTTTCATCCAAACCATCTCAGATATCGTCACAGTATTGTGCGACGGATCTGTGCTTGCACAAGGCACTTTGGCGCAAGTCCAAGCAGATGAGCGTGTCATCGAAGTGTATTTAGGCCGTTGAATCCAAATTTATTGACTATGTCTTTGCTTCAAGTCTCCAACATCAACCAATACTACGGCGGCTCGCATATTTTGCGAGACGTCAGTTTTGAGGTTCATCTTGGACGTATCACTGTTTTGTTAGGTCGTAATGGGGTCGGTAAAACGACTTTGTTGAAATCCTTAATGGGTGCTATTCCTATTCGGAGTGGTTCTATTACTTTTAACGGGCAAGCAATTGAAAAATCTCCCCCCTATGAGCGTGCTCGTGCAGGGATTGGTTATGTTCCGCAAGGGCGAGAAATTTTTGCCCGTCTAACCGTTGAAGACAATCTACGTATGGGACTTGCTACCCGCCCAGCTGGATCAGAAATACCAGTTGAACTCTTTGAGTTATTTCCAGTTTTGAAGCAAATGTTGCACCGCCGGGGTGGTGATTTATCTGGAGGGCAACAACAGCAATTGGCTATCGCCAGAGCATTAGCCTCTGGGCCACAGTTGTTGGTGCTAGATGAACCTACCGAAGGGATTCAGCCAAGCATCATCAAAGACATTGGGCGTGTCATTCGAATGCTTGCCGGACGAGGCGATATGGCTATTTTGTTGTGCGAGCAATACTACGACTTTGCTGAAGAGCTGGCCGATGATTTTTTAGTGATGGAGCGCGGTGAAGTCATTGCTTCTGGTCTAGGAAGTGAAATGCAAAGCAAAGGTATTCGACAGCTCGTATCCATTTGAGCTTACATGGCCCAAATGCGTGGGGTCGCATTATTTATCCCCCACAAGCCTTTTCGCCAAGAAGCCCATACTGCCCGAAATAAGTTCTGTGTTGGTTCAACCAAGGGGGATAGGGCGCGTAAAACTACTACGCGTGGGTGTGGAGATGTCACTCCAGCGAATACTTCATCACTTTGATCGTTGACCACATCACGTGCAAGTGAGAGGGCAAAGTCCCGCTTATCTCGCGTCATATCAATTCCCGTAGCAAATATCAAAGTCGCGGTGCAACGGTAGTTCGCTAGGCCAAGAGGGCCAGACATTAAACGGCGATCAGTTGCATCCAATAACCCGCGCTCTAGCCAAATATCTTTTACTTCCATGTGTTGTTGTAATTGCCCTTGCTCAAATGGCAATGAAGCAGTCGGAAGACCAAGTGCGGTGATATCCCAAGCAATTAGTTCTCCATTAGCATCAATATCAAAACATACCTTATTCAATCCATGGCAATTGTTGTAGGCGATGGTTTCCAGTGGAAGCCACTCAAGCCTAGCGTGCTGGCTGATCTTGGCATGAAGCACTTGTGAGGCCAGGCCTTTGTCCGTGCGATAAAAACGCGTAGCACCAGGCGTTGTGACCAAAGCATGGGCGTATGGGTTTGCATTCAAACGGATATCAATGCGATCACCGCCTACCAAACCGCCCGGCGGATGAATGAGAACCGTATGGCATATTTCTGGACCCTCTGGATACAAGCTTTTGAGAACTCGCAAAGGCCCGTCATGCGTATGCACAACATCAGTTCTCTCCATGTTTCGTTGGTAATCTAGCTGCAATGCAGCGTGCCAGCCAGTCATGGTGAATGTTTAGAAACTAGCGAATAGCTTCTTGGGTAATAGGTTCTACCGTGACGGCAACAGATAGCGTGTGCTTTGCACCTCCGTAGATGACACCACGGATAGGCGAAACGTCTGAAAAATCTCTTCCAAATGCAAGTCTTATGTAATCCTCACCAGGACTTCCCCATCCATCGTTATCGTTTGTAGGGTCGAGATCCCACCAGCCGGCTCCTTCAGATGCGCCGGGTAAATCTGGAAGGTATATAGACACCCAAGCATGCGATGCATCGCTTCCTATCAATCGCTCTTTACCTGGAGCAGGATGTGTGAGTAAATAACCACTCACATAACGCGCAGACAAGCCCATGCTACGTAAACAAGCGATCATGATGTGTGCAAAATCCTGACAAACCCCTCTTCGAGCGGCCAAGGCCTCAAGCGCTGGTGTGTTGATTTCAGTTGAATTGCTCTCATAGGTGAAATCAGTATAAATACGGTGCATTAAATTTTGCGCAGCTTCGAGTAGTGGCCTACCAGGTGTAAAACTCTCACGCGCATAGTTAGCGAAATCTTCATGCCGTTTGACATGGTGCGATGGAAACACAAATTCATTGGCTGGATCAAATGAGCTACCTGCTTTGTACCGAAATTGTTCACGTACCGCATCCCAGGTAATGGTACTGGGGTAGGTTGGTGGCACTACCGTCTCAACGGTGCTGCGGGAAATAACTTCCAATGTGTCGTGCGGGGATTCCAAGGAGAAGAAGGTTTGTGCATTTTTGAAAACATCATGTTGCTCTACTCGCTGGGATGGGGTAGGTTCAATATGCAAACTATGCGCCAGTAGCGATTGATTGTTGGAGTCAACAGGCTTGAGGCACGCAATATGCTGGGCGGTTTCAACTGCAGGCGCATATTCATAACGCGTATGGTGGGTGACTTGCAATTTCATAGTTAAAAAGGATCTTGTTTTTTGGCCTGACTATGCGTAAAAAACCGCAAACTGATCTCATCTGAAATCTTGGAAGCACAAGCGTAGCTATGTTCAAGCAAATTTAAAAGGGTTGGCAGGGGTTGGTTGTTCTCGCACAGAGCGCCAAGTTTGTATGTCGACAAATCAGGAACCCATTGGTGGGCTTGCGAAATTGGTTGAATGCCTGCGTGTGTGAGCTCATGGATTTGATTACGCAGAGAATCTGTGACCCAGCGCAATGATCGAGGATTTTCAGGGTTAAGTACTAGTAGCTCTAATAGCGCAACCAGATCACGACTTTGTTGGTAATGCGCATGAAAAGTGATCGTGCTGTCGAACAAGACCAATAAAGCTTCAAAACTTCCAGTCTCGTTAATTGCATCGCATTCAAACGCCAAAGATAAGGCTTTAGACAAATAATCTAAGCGCTCGGTGAGCCTGCCTATCACCAATAGCTTCCAGCCATCGTCGCGCGTCATACGATCCACTTGCGCTCCAGTCATGGCAGCCAAATAGCCACTGGTGGTTTCCAAAATGCGAAGCGCATAGGCAAAAGAATAATCACCAGTTTTGTGAAATCTGGTGCATGCGTCTAGAAAATCTTTTTCAGCACGAATCGTCAATCGCCATTGTTCCTGCGATAGCCTTTCTCGAACAGCTGAGGCAGTATTTTTGATATGTTGCAGATTAAATCCAAGACTGGAAGTTTGTTCTCCATCCATCAAGCAACCAAGGAGTGCACGTTCAAATACGCGTCGAGACTGCAGTGGAGAGGGGGCACCGGGCGGCACGATGGCGTTGGTTTCTGCCATTCTCTCGAGCCATTTCAGAAGGTTAAGAGAAGAGGTATCTTCGCCATTCAGAGATTCAAGCGTCAGTTGTACCAAACGCAGGGTGTTTTCTGCACGTTCTGTATACCTTCCCAACCAATACATATTCTCTGCTGCACGGCTCGTGATCAATCGCTTGCGCTGCTCCACCATGGCAGGGGTAAGGTGAGGGGTTAGCAAGGTGGTGCGGTCGACTTCGCCGCTAGTGCGAACCCACACATCTGCGCTACTTCCTCCTCCTTGCATAGAAGCTACGCCGCCTGGAGAGGTAACCAGTCGCGATAGACCGCCAGGTAATACTCGCCAAGAATGGCTGCCATCTGACATGGCAAATACTCGCAACATCATTGATCGTGGCACGATGCCTGATTTGCCATCCTTAGAAACCCAAGTTGGCATTTGAGAAAGTGGTGTGGTGGTTTGTAAGGTGTAAGCCTCACCTTCACGCAAAATGCGGCCTGCCCATTCATCCATACTTTTACGAGACAAAGCATTACCAAGTACTGGATTGAAATCTGGGTAATACGGTGACTGGCCATAGCTAGGCTTGATGACGCAACGGTCCATTTGGGCCAAGGCTTCTTGCATGGCAACGCGTTCGCCACACCACCACGTAGGCACAGCGGGTAGATGAAGCGTTTCATCCAATAACTTTTCAGACAACGCAGGTAAGAAACCAAGCAACGCACTAGACTCAAGAAAGCCACTGCCAGGCGCATTCACAACCAAGACATTTCCAGCCCGAATAGCTTGCAATAAACCAGGTACGCCTAAGGTGGACTCAGGTCGTAACTCAAGCGGATCAATCCAAGCATCATCTACTCGCTTGATAAGACCATGCACTGGTTCTAGTTTTTCGAGAGTCCTCAAATACAAGCGCTGATCGCGAACAGTCAAATCGCTTCCCTGAACCAAAGTAAGCCCTAGATATCGCGCAAGGTAAACATGTTCAAAATAGGTTTCGTTGTAAGGCCCAGGTGTCAAAAGTGCAATATGTGCTTGCGCACCAGCAGGACTCATAGATTTGATTCCATCCATCATGGCGCGATACGTTGCGGCCAGATGCTGTACTTTCATTTGCTCGAAGGCATGCGGAAACAGGCGCGAGATAGACAACCGATTCTCCAGCAAATACCCCAAGCCTGATGGGGCTTGCGTGCGCTGTGATACGACCCACCATCGCCCATCAGCGCCACGTGCTAGATCGAACGCGACTATATGTAAATGGTTGCCCCCTACAGGCGCTACACCATGCATGGAACGTAAATAACCCGGATGACCATGTACCAATGCAGAAGGTAGCATGCCAGATTTGAGTAGAGACTGAGGCCCATAAACGTCAGCCATGACCTGCTCAATTAAACGAACGCGCTGCAACACACCTTTTTCAATATCGTGCCAATCATTTTTCGGCACGATCATGGGAAATAAGTCAAGTGACCAAGGCCGTTGCGGTCCCCCAGCATCGGCATACACGTTATAGGTAATGCCGTTATCTTTGATTTGCTTTGCAAGACTGTCAGTTTTACGATTCAGATCATTCCAACCTTCTTCTCCCAAGTACGTAAAAAAGTCTTGCCAATCAGGAGAAATGTGGGAAGTTTGGTTTGTCGTATCTGTAATGACTTTTCCGCGTAATTCGTCAAAGTGACCCAAGGTCGCGCAATCCCCCCAACGGATTGCATCTAATTGCCCTAGGGTATCTTGATCTAAATTGTCAGACGATTTAGAGATCATTCGCGTCTGTTCGGTGCTTAAACATCATGCCATTGCTTGATTAAAGTCACTCCATTTAACCATTTCGCAAATCTAGGGTGAAAGGAAACTCATTACTCGCTGCAACCTCAATTGTCGCAGGCGGTACGGACAACAAACCTGGGGTATGACCCATTTGGGTAAAGCGGGCGAGACGCCTGCTTTCAGCTTCGTATGCATTGACTGGGAAGACATCATAGTTGCGGCCGCCAGGATGCGTGACGTAATAGGTGCAACCCCCAAGCGATCGCTTCATCCATGTGTCCACTAGGTCAAATACAAGTGGTGCATGCACCCCGATGCTAGGGTGAAGGCTAGATGGAGGATTCCAAGCTTTAAAACGAACGCCAGCAACATACTCGCCAACGGTGCCAGTGGACTGAAGGGGCAGGACCCGTCCGTTACAAGTGATGGCGTAGCGACTTTGGTTCAATCCAGTGACATGAACTTCCAACCGTTCAAGAGAAGAATCCACATAACGCACTGTGCCAGCGGCAGAACCTTCCTCGCCCATGACGTGCCAAGGTTCTAGGGCATTACGGAGCGTTAAGGACACACCCATGGCGTTGACTTGTCCAATCAGGGGAAATCGGAATTCAAAGTGAGGTGCAAACCAAGCCTCGTCAAACTCGAATCCAGCTTGACGCATTTCTTCAATCACGTCGTGGAAATCCATCTTGACCCATTTGGGTAGTAAGAATCGGTCGTGCAGTTCTGTGCCCCAACGTGTCATTGGCGCTGCATAAGGTGTATCCCAAAAGCGCGCAATCAAAGCACGAATCAACAGTTGCTGCACGATGCTCATGCGGGCATGTGGCGGCATTTCAAATGCACGTAACTCCAGCAAACCTAATCTTCCTGTTGAACTGTCTGGTGAATATAGTTTGTCAATACAAAATTCGCTGCGATGGGTGTTGCCCGTCACATCAACCAAGATATTGCGCAAGGTGCGGTCTACTAACCATGGGGGCATATTCACCCCATACTTTGTTCGATTGGATTTGATTTCCTGTATGGCAATTTCTAGCTCATACAGTTGATCGTTACGCGCTTCATCGACTCTTGGTGCTTGACTTGTCGGTCCAATGAACATGCCAGAGAACAAGTAACTCAAGGATGGGTGGTTGTGCCAGTAGAGCAATAAGCTAGCGAGTAATTCAGGACGCCTTAGAAATGGACTATCTGCAGCAGTCGCCCCACCCATCACTACATGATTGCCACCACCGGTGCCAGTATGTTTGCCATCGATCATGAATTTTTCGGCAGACAATCTGGATTCAAAAGCGGCTTGGTACAAAAACTCTGTGTGTTCAACGATTTCTTTCCAAGCGTGCGCTGGGTGAATATTGACTTCAATCACACCAGGATCTGGGGTCACTTGTAGCATTTGGAGGCGTGAATCTCTTGGGGGCGGATAGCCTTCAAGAACAATTTGATAGGAAAGCTCTGCGGCAGTTTCTTCAACTGCTTGTAAAAGGTCTAAATAATCCTCCAAACGCGCCAGAGGCGGCATAAAGACATACAAAACGCCGCTGTGTCCGCCAAATTCTTGCTCTGCCAGTGGACCATTGGCACGCATGGGGTCTCGTGCTTCCACGCACAAAGCAGTGCGCATGAGCCAGTGTGCGGATTCTTGAGATTGCGGTGGCCGATGTTCGTTGCCGCTATGAGACGCATCTTTTGCTGTTTGAGCTTTTGAATTGGATGAAACTGATGCAGGTTGAGTTCTCAGAGGGGTTGTGTCGGGTAGAGGGTGACGTGTTGCAAATGGATCTTGTTCTATTAAATATGGAAAATCGTTTTTGCTGACCCAAGGTAGCGAATCCAGTGGCAGGCGATATCCCATAGGGGAATCGCCAGGAATGAGGTACATACGCTCGTCACGAAAGAACCAAGGTCCTGTGGTCCAAGATGTGCCCTGCACTGGGTGGTGCGATCCAGGTTGCAGGGGTAATACATAGCCCACTACGCTATCGAGTTTTTGAGAGAACACACGACGCAGGCGTATGCGCTCCATTTCATCGTCTAGTTTGGAATCAAAAGGATCGACGTTGACTGGCAATCGACGCTCACGCCACAAGTAATACCAAACATCCTCAAAACCGGGTGTTATGAAATCCGAACTCAAACCCAGTTTTCGGCTTAGGGTGATCGTGAATTGCTCAGCATCCTTGACCGTATAACTTTTTGGATTGCGTTCATCCGCAAACAGTGCTGGATTTTTCCAGATGGTTTTCCCATCGGTTCGCCAGAAAATGGACAAAGCCCAACGCGGTAATTGCTCACCCGGATACCACTTGCCTTGGCCAAAATGTAAAAACCCGCCAGCACCATATCGAGCCCTTAATTTATGCACCAATTCAGTGGCAAACCCCCTTTTGGTGGGCCCTAGTGCATCGGTGTTCCATTCTGGTGCATCGCGATTACTGGTTGCAACAAAAGTAGGTTCACCACCCATGGTCAACCTGACATCACCGTCAAGTAGTTTTTGATCTACTTTTTCGCCTAAATCCAAGATCGCAGACCAAGTCGCCTCGTCATAGGGCTTTGTCACTCTTGGGGACTCATGTATGCGAGAAACAGACATGTGGTGTTTGAATTCAACCTCGCACTTCTCTACCGAGCCTTCAAGTGGGGCGGCAGAAGAAGGATGAGGCGTGCATGCAAGTGGAATATGACCTTCGCCCGCTAATAATCCAGATGTGGGGTCTAGACCGATCCAACCAGCGCCAGGCAAATAAACCTCACACCATGCATGCAAATCGGTGAAATCCACTTCCGTGCCACTTGGCCCATCAAGTGATTTGATGTCAGGACTGAGCTGAATTAAGTAACCAGAGACAAATCGGGCTGCCAATCCGCAATGGCGAAGTAGTTGCACCATTAACCAAGCAGAGTCCCGGCATGAACCGCTGGCTTTTGCCAGGGTTTGCTCGGGCGTTTGCACGCCTGGTTCCATGCGGATGAGATAGCGAATGTCTTTGCATAGGCGCTGGTTGATCTGCACCAAAAAATCAATGGTGCGCATGCTGGAGCGGTCAATAGTTTCGAGATATTTTTTGAATAACGGGGTCAAACTCTCGGTGACCAAATAGGGAGCGAGTTCAATTTCAGCACTTTGGGTATACCGAAAAGGGTATTTTTCAGCACTAGGCGTGAGGAAGAAATCAAAAGGGTTGTAGACCGACATTTCAACCACGAGATCCACCGTGACCTTGAGCTCGGTGGTCTTTTTGGGAAAGACTAATCGCCCTAGGTAATTGGAGAAAGGGTCTTGTTGCCAGTTTATGAAATGCTCGGCTGGTTCAACCTGCATGGAATAAGAAATGATGTTGCTTCGGCAGTGCGGAGCCGGACGAAGTCGCACGACCTGCGGGTCAAGCGCAACGCTACGGTCGTATTGGTAGTGCGTGATGTGGTGCAGGGAAGCGTGAATGGACATGCGCGTGGTCTGAAAAAAAGCAAAAGGCCATTGATCTATTAGCAAAACCTGAGCCAAGACAACACTTAGAACATGGCGCAGTCTTTGCTAGGTACAAAACCAGAAGATTTGAATGACTGAGGCGATTAGTTGACCATGCACCATTTTGACGAAATGCATCTTGAAGCGAATGGTGGTTTGCGCGCCCATTACCAAGCCTATTCGGATTGGTTAGATCGGCAGGAGGCGGAATCCATGCACGCCCACCGTATCGAAGCTGAAATGATTTTTCGCAAGGTGGGTATCACCTTTGCGGTTTATGGTGAAAAAGACGAGGACGGTTCTGGCACGGAGCGGTTAATCCCGTTTGATTTAATTCCTCGCATCATTCCGGCGCATGAATGGAGTTCATTGCAACGTGGACTGATACAACGTGTCACGGCACTGAATAAATTTCTACACGACATCTATCACGATCAAGAGATCTTGAAAGCGGGGTTGATACCAAGCGAGCAAATTACAAACAACGCGCAATTTCGACCTGAAATGATGGGAGTGAATGTGCCTTGCGATATTTATTCGCATATCAGTGGCATTGATATTGTGCGCGCGCCTAATGCGCAAGGTGAGGGCGAGTATTACGTGCTGGAAGACAACTTACGCGTGCC
>CAYFLF010000018.1:0-17450 GCA_964343725.1 uncultured Bordetella sp. | reverse complement strand
ACCACCAGATTTCCCAGCTTGAGTTTGCAATCACCCAAGGACCGCACAAAAGCGCTAGAGCACTACCTGCTGGCATATAGGTGCCCCACCAACCCATGCGCGTATTGAGTTGCTGCGATGTCACGGTTCGGCGAATCAACGCAGGAGCTGGCATCACTACCATGAGGAAACCAACGCCTTCTATGGTTCGCAGGTACAGCAAACTAGATGCCGTTGACACAAATCCACCGCAAGCACTAGCGGTTGCCAATAAAGCCATGCCTATCAACATGCTGCGGCGCAAACCAATGCCATCGACCGCAAGACCCACAAACAAACCCATGGTCATGCCAGCAATTTGCAAGGCTGATAGTAAAAAACTGGCTTGCAACAAACTGATGTCTAAAGTGGCTTGCAAAACAGAAACAGCCGGAGGCAACTTACCCACATGCAAAGCAGCACAAACACCTGCAAACACAATGACCCATGACGGGTGTACAGAAACCCTCATAGAGTTATCAGCAGAATCCATCATGCGCCTACCAAACGTGCATGCTCACGCGTAGCAAATCGATCTGTCATCCCAGACACGTAGTCAGCTACCGCGCGCGGTAAGTTGTGGCGTTGCGCAAAAGCACGTGGCATTTCTTCAGGACGTGACACATAAGCCTCAAACAACTCACGCACAACTTGTCGCGCCCAATCTGTGGTTTGCATCACTTGTGGATGTCGATACAAGTTTCTAAGCAAAAAGGTTTTGAGCGTCTGTGATGCGTTTTCCATCTCTGGGCTAAATTGCAACAAAGGTGGGCACCTACGGGCTTCATCCGCGCTTTGAGGAGCATGCTGGTCCAATGCCGCCTGAGTTGCACCGATCACATCAAACACCTGTTCGCTCAACATACGGCGAATGGTTTCATACAGCAAACGCCGGCCATGTAAGGCTTCGTCATCGCGCATCAAATGTGGAAATGTTGCTAATGTTTGTTGCTGATGTCTTGCAAACAAGGGAACTTCTTGTAATTGCTCCAAGCTCAACAAACCAGAGCGCACACCATCGTCGATATCGTGCGCGTTGTAAGCAATAGAGTCAGCCAAATTGCACAACTGCGCTTCCAAGCTGGGTTGCGAGCCGTTTAAAAATCTACTGGCTACGCCATTAGGCTCTGCTGCTTCAATCCATTCTGCATTGCGACGTGAGCAGTGTTTCAAAATGCCTTCACGCGTCTCGAAACTTAAATTCAAACCATTGAATGCTGGGTAACGCTCTTCGAGTTCATCGACAACCCGCAAGCTTTGCAAGTTGTGCTCAAAGCCGCCATGGTCTGCCATGCACGCATTTAATGCATCCTGCCCTGCGTGACCAAAAGGCGTGTGCCCCACATCATGGGCCAGTGCTATGGCTTCGACCAAGTCTTCGTTTAAACCCAATGCGCGTGCAATCGATCGCCCCAGCTGCGCCACCTCTAAGGAATGCGTCATGCGCGTGCGAAACAAATCACCTTCATGGTTGAGAAAGACCTGGGTTTTATAGACCAATCGCCGAAAAGCCGTGGAATGAACGATACGGTCACGGTCGCGTTGATGCGGGTTTCGCAAACCATTTGAGAGCGGATTGGCATCTGATTCCGCATGGCGCCTGCCGCGCGTGGACTCCGGTCGACAGGCGTAATTAGCCAGCACAACAATGGTTGATGACGTCTGCCACCAAAGTATCTGGCGCACCGCGCACTATGGCTTTGCCAGGCGGATCAATCAAAACAAAACGAATTTCACCGCTTTGGGCTTTTTTGTCCACACGCATATGCTGCAAATAATTGTCAGCACCTAGTTTGGGACCAACGATGGGTAAGCCAGCACGATCGATCAGGTGGGTTAGTCGTTGAACAAACGCCATATCGACCAAACCCAAACGTTGCGATAAGTGAGCGGCCATCACCATGCCGCACCCAACTGCTTCACCGTGCAACCATTCTCCAAAGCCTAAGCCTGCCTCGATTGCATGCCCAAATGTGTGGCCAAAGTTCAACGCGGCTCGCATACCCACATCGCGTTCGTCTTGGGACACGACATAGGCTTTGATTTCACAACTGCGCTGAACCGCGTAACCCAATGCTTTTGGATCGCGCGCCATCAAAGCATCTAGGTTTTGATCGAGCCAATCTAAAAACTGCATATCTGCAATCGGGCCATATTTGATGACTTCCGCCAAACCCGCACTCAGTTCGCGCTGAGGCAGTGACTGCAAAGTATCTAAGTCACATACGACGCGTTGTGGTTGGTAAAACGCACCGATCATGTTTTTACCCAAGGGATGGTTGATGGCCGTCTTACCGCCTACCGATGAGTCCACTTGCGACAAAAGCGTGGTGGGTACTTGAACAAAAGGCACACCGCGCATATAACAAGCAGCAGCAAATCCCGTCATATCGCCCACTACACCACCACCGAGTGCAAATAAAACAGTTTGTCTATCTGCCCCTTTTTCAAGCAATTGGTCAAAAATCAAATTCAAGGTTTGCCAATTTTTATGGCTTTCACCATCAGGCAATACCTGAGTGATGACTTGCCCATAGTGAGACGCCAACGCTGCGCAAAGTCGCTTGGCATAGAGTGGGCCAACGGTCTCGTTTGTCACAACCAATGCCATCGCTGCTTTGGGCAAATGAGCCCAAGTATCGGGGTTGTCGATCAGTTGAGGGCCTATCCAGATCGGATAACTGCGCTCACTGAGATCGATCTGTATTTGGATAGGCGGTTGAGAGGTGCTCACAAAAGTCTTTCTCTGAGAAAACTACAACTATGAACGCATGTTCATAGATGGCGTTAAATTGGGCGTCTTGTAACCTGGTGGCAATTCGCCAATCTGCTCCAACTGTCGAATGATCATATTGACTAATGTAGACACAGATGGTCGATTGGTTTCAATCACATAATGCGCTGCTTCTTTGTAGACTGGGTCGCGTGTTTCAAATAATTCACGCAGTCTAGACATGGGGTCTGAAACCTGCAGCAAGGGTCGATTTTGGTCATAGCGCAAACGACGAAATACTTCCTCAGGTGATGAACGCAAATAAAAGACGCGGCCTCGCTCTCGCAAGCATTGGCGATTTTCTGGTCGCAATACAGAACCACCACCAGTAGAGAGCACACCTGAATGGTTGAGACTTAAATCATTCAATACTTCTGATTCGATATCACGAAAACGGGCCTCCCCTTCGCGCTCGAAATATTCGCGTACCGAACACCCTAATCGGTTTTCGATTGCATGATCCGAATCAACAAAGGGGATGGCAAGCCGTCTTGCCAACTGGCGGCCGACGGTAGTTTTGCCAGAGCCTGGCAGACCAACCAAAACTAACACTTTGCACTTTCTTACTGTGCTGAAGCACTTTGACTGACCATTTTAGGCGTTATGAAGACTAAAAGCTCTTGCTTGGATTGGTTGGTACGCCGACTTTTAAACAAATACCCCAGAAGCGGAATATCCGCCAGAACGGGCACTTTTTGATGCTCATCCAACTCAATAGATTCAAAAATACCGCCAATCATGACTGTTCCGCCGTTGTCCACCAACACCTGTGTATTGACATGCTTGGTATCAATCGCAAATCCTGCAGCAGTGT
The DNA here is from genome assembly GCA_964343725.1 of uncultured Bordetella sp. Taxonomy (GTDB): domain Bacteria; phylum Pseudomonadota; class Gammaproteobacteria; order Burkholderiales; family Burkholderiaceae_C; genus Limnohabitans. The sequence goes on along the minus strand of CAYFLF010000018.1, from coordinate 13,845 downwards.
TTTGCCCCACACTGTCTTTATGAATATCCAACTCGAGAACGATATTGCCCTCTGGGGTGATTTGTGGCGTAACTTCTAGTTTTAAATTGGCTTTGCGAAATGCGATGGCAGTCGCCCCGCTAGCCGCGGCTATTTGATAAGGCAATTCCGTCCCTTGCTCAATGATGGCTTTGGCTTGATCAGCCGTGACCACACGCGGACTCGACACCACTTTGCCTTTGCCATCTGCTTCCAAGGCAGACAGCTCTAAATTCAGCATCTTGTTTTTTTCTGCATTGAATAAAGAAACGGCAAACCCCGCGGGTTCAAAGCCATTGATATTGCCTGCTGGCAAATTCACAAACTGCCCAGTAGGGTTGAGGATTTTGTCGGCAATTTTGCTGTGCGCGTCTTCACGCATGCCACCTAGTCGGACGCCCAAGGTTTGACCAAATGTATCGCTTGCTTGCACGATACGGGCTTCTATCATGACCTGTCGCAACGGTATATCGATCTTGGTGATGATGCGCTCTATCTCGCGTACACGTGAGGCGATATCTGTCACAAACAATTGGTTGGTGCGTGGTTCTGCCATCACACTGCCTCGCGGGCTTAACAAGCGCCCGTGTGAACTACGTATCTCGTTTCGACCCAAGTTGAGGTTATGCGAAAGTTGTGCATTGTTTGGGTGAGGTGTCCCCATAGATTGCGAGTCGTAAGGGCGAGAGGAGGATTGGTATTGCCCAAACGGATGTTTAGGAGAGAAGTAAAGAATAGGATTGCTATCGAGCTCTGAGGTCGTACCCCCTAATCCATGCGATGTAGATGTTGATCCAAGCAAACCTCCAAAACCTTGAATATGCTGGGCGACATCGCTTGCCTTGGCGTAATTCAGAACAAAGTTATGCGTGATGAGGGGCTCTAAATTTTGTAAAGACTGGCGCATCTCCAGCTCTTGTTTATCACGCGCCGCTACCTCTGCTCGCGTCGCAATCCAAATCACGTTTCCCTCGCGTCTTTGACTCAAGCCTTTGGTTTGGGTAATGATGTCTAGCACTTGATCCCAAGGAACCTGATGGAGTCGCAGAGACAAATTGCCTGCCACGCTGTCTGAAGCCACTAGATTCAAACCCGTGAAATCTGCAATGATTTGTAGCGCTGCACGCACTTCGATCGTCTGAAAATTTAGCGTCAATGGCCGACCAAGGTAACGCCTCGCCGCCTCTTGCGTCATGGCCAAGTTTGGAAACAGCACCAACCACCAACTCATGACGCAGCCAACAAAAAGCCTTGTATGTGGCCTCATCGATTCAATCTAACAAGCGATACCAAAAGCAATACCAAAAAGGTTTTCGTAGATTTATATGTTGTCGTCCGCCAATTGCAAGTTGGTTTCTTTTCCGCTCCATAGGCCTGAAGCATCTTGCTGTAACTCTTGTAGCACCACTGTTTGGTCTGTTATTTGGAGGACGCGCCCAAAGTTTTTTCCAAGATAGTCTCCTATGCGTACGCTTTGAATACCCAAACTCTGCTGCCCATGCACTCGAATCAAGGCTTGTGTGTGATTGCCTTGTTGGATAAAACCAACCAAGCGCAAATCACCTAAGTGATAAAACTCCAATGGCGTTTTGTCCCGCTCAAACTCTCGCACCATCCAAGGTTCTGGCGTGGGATGCTTTTCAATGAATGGCGTTGGCATGGCCTCTTGAGATGGATGAGGCGGCTCCCCCCAATAAGCACTGGCCAATGAATAGCCTGAGCCCAATCCAAAAGACAAGAGCAAACCCGCACACAAACCCAACCCGCCTTTGATGTATCGCTTACGCCATAGTTGCCGCTGCCGCTGTTGTCGTGTCGGATAAAAGCAAGGGCCAGCACCAAGCTGTGCCTGCGCCAGCGACGCAAGTGGCGCGACACAAACCAAACGCCATTGATTCTCACTGCACATCTTATGAATAGCCGACAGATGTTTATTTGCCAGCGCAAACACAACCCAAGTTCTCAAACCATCGACTGGCGGTGCTTCATTCAATGCAGCGTAGTCCAATAACCAATCATGCGCCTCTGAAGGAAATTGGATTTGTAGTTCTTCGCTTAGTTGCGTGAATATTTCCCTTTTCGACAAATCCATCGGCAATGACACGACGCTACGCACATACCAAGATTCCTCAAGACCCACGGATACCGATTGGCTGTGCATGTCTATCCATAAGGTTAAACCTAGTTCTTGAACTTGCTTGACTTGTATCTTGGTGTTTTGCGTCATCCCGTCACCTTGTGGCATCCTCACAAAGGTAAATTTTTCAAGATGAAGACACTGATGTGGTCAAGCGTTACTAGCAGAGATAGCGACTTTCACGCAGTTTTTATAATGGACCATGGCAAATTCCAAAACACCACCTTCTCCTGAAAACCCAAGCGATGCGCGTTCAGCGCCTCGCTCCATGACGAGCACCTTGCTTTTATGGGCTTTTGGATTTGTTGCCGCTTCCGGTGTGATCATCGCTCTACTGATTGGTGTGGCATTGGCAATGGCCTACCCCCAATTACCTGATGTCACAGAACTCTCGGACTACCGACCCAAGTTATCGATGCGGGTGTTTTCGGCTGAAGGTACGCAAATAGGCGAGTTTGGCGAAGAGCGTCGCAACCTCATGCCTTTCAAAGACATACCCAAAGTCATGAAAGACGCAGTGCTCGCGATTGAAGACGCCCGTTTCTACCAACACGGTGGCGTTGACTACATCGGTTTGTTGCGCGCGAGCTTGGCCAACCTCGGCCGCGCCAAAAGCCAAGGCGCATCGACCATCACGATGCAAGTCGCGCGTAATGTGTATCTGTCTTCTGAAAAAACATTTACCCGCAAGATTTATGAAATTTTGCTCACTACCAAGCTAGAGCATCTGCTGACCAAAGACCAAATTTTTGAGATTTATCTCAATCAAATTTATTTAGGGAACCGCGCCTATGGTTTTGCCGCTGCCTCCGAAGCGTATTTTGGTAAGCCACTGAAAAACATTTCGATTGCAGAAGCTGCGATGTTGGCAGGCTTGCCTAAAGCGCCGTCTGCCTACAACCCTATCAGCAACCCCAAACGCGCGCGTTCACGCCAGCTCTACATCATTGAGCGCATGGAAGAGCATGGCTTCATCACCAAAGAGCAAGCTGCTGCTGCCAAGTTAGAAGATCTCAAAATTCGCACGGCGATGAGTGGCCTCAACACCCATGCCGACTATGTCGCTGAAATGGCGCGACAACTCATGTTTGCCCAATACGGCACCGAGATTTACACACGCGGCTTGAACGTCTACACCACCATCCGTGCCAGCGACCAGCAAGCCGCTTACTACGCTCTACGTCAAGGCATCATGGACTATGAGCGACGCCAACATTACCGAGGCCCTGAAAAATTCATTACCTTGCCAACGATCCCTTCCGAGTTGGAAGACGCGATTGACGACGCTTTGATTGAGCAAGGTGATAAGGGAGATTTACTGGCCGCTGTCGTACTTGAAGCCACGCCCAAAAAAGTACGTGCTGTGCGCCGCAATGGCGAGACCCTTGACATCACAGGTGAGGGTTTGCAACCTGTGCAGTCGGGCCTATCAGATAAAGCGCCACCCAATATCAAATTACGGCCTGGTGCATTAATTCGGGTGACCAAAACGCCCAAAAATACGTGGGAGATCACACAGCTTCCAGAAGTAGAAGGTGCGTTTGTTGCGATTAATCCGCGTGACGGTGCCATACGCGCATTGGTGGGTGGATTTGATTTTGAGAAAAACAAATTCAACCACGTCACCCAAGCTTGGCGTCAGCCGGGTTCCAGCTTTAAACCATTTATCTATTCAGCGGCGCTTGAAAAAGGCTTCACGCCCTTAACCGTGATCAACGATGCGCCTTTGTTTTTTGATGCCAGCGTGACGGGTGGACAACCTTGGGAGCCCAAAAACTACGACGGCACTTTTGAAGGCCCGATGACGGTGCGCAAAGGACTCGCCAAATCAAAAAACATGATTTCAATCCGCATCTTGCAATCCGTTGGTGCCCAAAACGCACAAGATTGGATTACCCGATTTGGCTTTGAAGCCGACAAACATCCGCCCTACCTCACGATGGCACTCGGTGCTGGTTCTGTGACACCCTTGCAAATGGTGACGGGCTATTCTGTTTTTGCCAACGGCGGCTACCGTGTCAATCCTTACCTGATTACCAAAGTCACCGACCAAATGGGCAAAGTGTTGTCTGAGTTCAAGCCGCCTGAACTAGATGAATCGATGCGCGCCATCGATGCGCGCAATGCGTATGTCATGACCAGCTTGTTACAAGAGGTCACGCGTTCTGGTACGGCAGCGCGCGCACCTGTTGTGCTCAAACGCCAAGATATTTATGGCAAGACCGGAACGACCAACGATTCTATGGATGCATGGTTTGCGGGCTATCACACCAGCGTGACGGCTGTGACTTGGATCGGATACGACACGCCTCGCAAACTAGGCGATCGAGAAACGGGTGGCGGTTTGAGTTTGCCTGTTTGGATTAACTATATGCAACATGCTTTGCAAAACGTTGCTGTTTCAGAACCCATACCACCCGCTGGGCTCAGCCATGAGAACGGCGATTGGGTGTTCATTGAATACAGCAAAGGTGCAGGCGTCACGAGTTTGGGACTCGACAACAAATCTGGTAACAGCGAACTACCAGCAAACGATGAAAAAAAGAGAATCTTAGATTTATTTAAGAACTAAATCTTTGCAGTAAATCGCAAACTCAACCCTGTTTGCGCACAAGCATCTTGGGTCAATCTATCGAAGAATTCGCCTTGGCCTTTGGTGTCCATCCACTTGGTGCCATCAAAGCGAAAGTGATAACCGCCTGACTTGGCAGCTAACCAGACTTCGTGCAATGGTTTTTGCAAGTTGATAATGATTTGGCTGCGATTGCCAAAGACAAGGGTAATCATGCCTCCAACACGCTGGTTATCGATATCGGCGTCGCTGTTGTCGTTTAAATCATCGCAGGCTAATTCCACTGCTTTGAGCAATTGTTCAGCGTGGTCCAAGAATTCAAGATCGGTCATTACAATTTGCACCATGGATAGTAAGCAATCGATTCTAGTCAGGGGCCAAGCCCTTCGCGTTTGTGTGGCCTCACTTTTGTGCACATGCGTGCTGATTTCGGGTTGCGGACAAAAAGGGCCTTTGTATATGTCAAACGATCCAGACTTCAAAGACCGCGCCACATTACCCGAGCTTCTCGTGCGCAAATTGCCAGGTGTCGCGCCAGATAAAAAAATCACGCCTCCGCCTGTTCCTGGCTTGATCACGCCCTTGCCCATCACGCAACCAGATGCAGCTGTTGAATCTAATTCGGCGCTATTTCCTGCCATCACCACACCGGTGGCAAGTCCGATTTCAGCGCCAATGAAATGATGAATTCCCACTTAGCGGGCTCACCCTTCATCGCAAGACATGGTCCAGACTTGTTGATCGAACAAGTCCGGCTTTCTGACTTGGCACAAACATTTGGCACGCCCTTATTTGTCTACTCTAAAAAATCCATGTTGACTGCACTTGCGGCTTACCAACGTGGCTTTGCAGGTCGAAACGCACGCATTTGCTATGCCATGAAAGCCAATTCCTCATTAGCTGTATTGCAAGTGTTTGCACAAGCAGGGTGTGGATTTGACATAGTGTCTGGCGGTGAATTAGCGCGCGTCATCGCAGCTGGTGGTGATCCGAGCAAAGTGATTTTTTCTGGCGTCGGAAAGACACGCGCCGAGATGCAACAAGCCTTACGCGCTGGCATCGCATGCTTTAACGTAGAGAGCGAAGCTGAACTAGAAGTATTGAGTGAAGTGGCTCTTGCCATGGATTTGCAAGCCCCTGTGAGTATTCGCGTCAATCCCAATGTCGACGCTAAGACACATCCTTATATTTCTACTGGACTCAAAGACAACAAATTCGGTGTCGCGCACGAACGTGCGCTGCAAACTTACCAACGCGCTGCCCAACTCAAAGGCTTAAACGTTGTGGGTATCGACTGTCATATCGGCTCACAAATTACCGATATCAGCCCCTATTTAGACGCGATGGACCGCGTACTAGATTTGGTAGATGCCATCGAACGCACAGGTATTGCTTTGAAACACATTGATTTTGGAGGCGGCTTAGGCATTGACTACAACTTGCCTACCGATAACGAGTTGCCACCCCAAGCAGACGATTTATGGCGCGCACTCTTAGCAAAACTCGATGCGCGAGGCTATGGCCAGCGTCAGTTGATGATTGAACCAGGTCGCTCTCTGGTTGGCAACGCAGGGGTGTGCTTGACCACGGTTGAATACCTCAAACCTGGCGAGTTAAAAAACTTCTGCATCGTCGATGCCGCTATGAACGATGTTCCTCGCCCTGCGATGTACGAGGCGTTTCATCAAATCACGCCTCTGAGCTTGCGTGACAAAGCGTCCACGGTGTATGACGTAGTCGGCCCAGTATGCGAGAGCGGAGATTGGCTTGGTCGCGATCGATCACTCGCTGTCGAAGCAGGTGATGTTTTGGCTATTTTGTCTACAGGCGCCTATTGCATGGCGATGGCGAGCAACTACAACACCCGTGGACGTGCGGCAGAAGTATTGGTCGATGGCAGTCAATCGCACCTCATTCGTCGTAGAGAAACGGTGGATGACTTAATGGCGTGCGAATCGCTTATTCCAAACACGCCATAACAGCAACACAGCCAAAATTCCGCCATACACCATCACTTCCGCAAAATTGCTTTTGCCTGCGCGCATCCAATAAAAGTGCAAGATTGCCAACACGGCAACACCATACACACTGCGATGCAAGATTTGCCAATGTTTTGCACCAAGCAAGCGAATCGCTCGGTTAAACGATGTGGCTGCCAGTGGGGTGAGCAGTACAAATGCTGTAAAGCCCACCAATATGAATGGGCGCTTGGCAATATCAATCGCAATGTCTGTCCATTCAAAGCCCATATCTAGCCAGCTGTAGCACAGCAGATGTACAACCGCATAGAAGTACATAAAGAGGCCTAACATGCGCCGGATGCGAAGCAGTTCGGGCAGCTTTGCAATCACTCGCAAAGGTGTGATCGCCAAAGTAAAACACAAAAACCGCAATGCCAATTCGCCAGTTGAGCGAATCAGATACTCCGCGGGATTAGCGCCCAAGGCATCTGCATAAGCACCCCAAACCAAATAACAAAATGGCGACACACTGACCGTAAAAATCACGGTCTTGAAATAGGTCTTGGTTAAAAATGTTCTGAGTACAGATCGCAAGACTACTCGCAATAGTTTTACGCTTTAGTAAAACTTCTTTAGATCCATACCGGCATACATAGACGCCACTTGCGCTTCATACCCATTGAACATCAAAGTCTTGCGTTTTTTAGAGAGCAGGCCGTCTTCGCCAATACGACGCTCGGTTGCTTGGCTCCAGCGAGGATGGTCTACCAGTGGATTGACGTTGGAATAGAAACCGTATTCTTGTGGAGCCGAGCGTCCCCATGAATTGACAGGTTCTTTATCAAGGAAGCGAATTTTCACAATACTCTTGGCGCTTTTAAAACCATACTTCCAAGGCACCACCAAACGCAATGGCGCACCGTTTTGATTGGGCAAGACTTCGCCATACATGCCAAATGCCATCAGGGTCAGAGGGTGCATGGCTTCATCCATCCGCAAGCCCTCTACGTAGGGCCAATCGAGCACCGATGAGCGCACACCAGGCATAGTTTTAGGGTCTGCCAGCGTGGTGAATTCCACATACTTGGCACTGCCCAATGGTTCCACACGTTTGATGATCTCCGACAAGGAATAACCCACCCACGGAATCACCATGGACCAGCCTTCAACACAGCGAAGTCGATAAATGCGCTCTTCCATAGGACTGAACTTCAAGAAGTCTTCTATGTCGATACGACCCGGTTTTTTGACCAAGCCTTCAATCGCCACGGACCAAGGTCTAGTCACTAAGGTATCCGCTTGTAATGCGGGGTATGACTTCTCGGTGCCGAACTCATAAAAATTGTTGTAGGTTGTCGCGTCTTTGTAAGACGTGGTTTTTTCCATGGTGTTCGCACCGATCACCTTGCTTGGCTGGCCCAATAGAGGGCTGGTTTTTTTTGCTTGAGCCAAAGCATCACGGCTTGCCCATGTCGCTAATGTGGTTCCCGCAACACCTGTTGCGATACGTTTTAATAACTCTCGGCGTTGTTGATACACAGATTGCGGCGTAATGTCGCTGCTCACTGGATGCACAAAACCTGAGACATTCCCAATAGAAAACCGATTGCGTCGCATCGTCAACCCCTTTCCCAAATTGCCGCATTGTCGCGCGTTCGGGCAAAAAAAAGCTGGCACCAGGCCAGCTTTACTTGAAATGTGTGAGGGCTTTTAACGAAGACCTGCAATGTAGTCAGCGACAGCTTTGATTTCACGGTCATTCAATTTAGCCGCCACTTGGGACATTTGTGCGTTGTTTTTACGAACACCGTCACGGAAAGAAGTGAGTTGGGCCACAGCATAGTCTGCGTGCTGTCCCGCTAAGCGTGGGTATTGTGAAGCAATGCCAGCACCAGTGGGCGTATGACAACCCGAACATGCAGCGATTTGGCGATCGGCGATACCGCCACGGTAAATGCGTTCACCCAATGTGACCAACTCTTTGTCTTTGGCAAAACCTTTTTTGGCAGTTTTGGTGCTTAACCAAGCTGCAATGTTCTTCATATCTTGCTCTGACAGGGCAGCAGACATACCCATCATGATGGCGTTAGCGCGTTTGCCAGATTTAAATTCTTGCAGTTGTTTAACGATGTATTCAGGATGCTGTTGGGCCAATTTAGGGTTCACCGTCACAGCAGAATTGCCGTCAGCACCGTGGCATGCAGCGCATGCTGCAGCGTAGCTGGCTTCACCCTTAGCAAGGTCAGGCTTTGCGGCTGGGGCAGCTGCTTCATTGGCTTGCGCAGAAAAAACAGAGGCTAATAAAAGCGTAGCGGTCAACAATGTGGCAAACAGTTTCATAAATAGGCCAAAGAGGTGGTGGGTAGCAAAATCGGTCAAAAACACCCTAGATTCTACAATGCTGTATGAATCCCGCCGATCACGCGAAGCACGCATTGGGTTGGTTGCATACCGCCAGGTTTTTAACTACCGCGCCACAACTGCACCATTTGCCAGCCTACGACTTGCCCGAAATTGCCTTTGTAGGGCGCTCAAATGCTGGTAAATCTACCTGCATCAACGTGCTGACCCAGCAAAAACGACTGGCTTACGCGTCCAAAACACCTGGCCGTACGCAAAACATCAATCTGTTCGCGCTCGGCCGTCAAGGCCAAGCTGATGCGGTTTTGGCCGATTTGCCGGGCTACGGCTATGCGGCTGTGCCTAAACACGACAAGATACGTTGGCAGCAAGTCATGGCCAACTACTTAACGTCGCGGAATAACTTGCGTGCTGTGGTGTTGCTGTGCGACCCGCGTTTGGGTCTAACTGAACTCGATGAGATTTTGTTAGACATATTGCGCCCACGTGTTGCAGAAGGGTTGCAGTTTTTAGTGTTGCTCACCAAAGCGGACAAACTCAACCGAAGCGAGGGTGCCAAAGCCTTGTCTATTGCCAAACTACAAGCTGGTGGCGGTGAAGTACGTTTGTTCTCTGCGTTGAAGAAACAAGGGATTGAAGAAGTCGCAACGACTCTCTACGACTGGATGCATCCGTGATTCATACGGTTTCACATCACTTGCCCAATGGCATCACGCTGAGTTGCCGCGTGAGTGGTGAAGTTGGAAGACCCGTGCTGATGTTCTTACACGGTTTTCCGGAAGCAGCTTTTGCATGGGACGCCATGTTGGAATACTTTGCCCAACCTGCGCACGGGGGGTATTTCTGCATCGCGCCCAATTTGCGTGGTTATGAAAACTCAAGCGCTCCAACAGAAATAGAAGCGTATCGACCCAAGTTTTTGGTGCAAGACATCTTGGCTTTAAGCCAACAGGTCAGTCCCACAGAACCTTTGGCTGGATTGATTGCACATGATTGGGGTGGTGCTGTTGCTTGGAATGCTGCCAATCAACACCCAGAGGCCATGCGACGCCTGATGATCATCAATTCACCCCATCCCGGCACTTTTTTGCGCGAGTTACAAAACAACCCTGCGCAACAAGCTGCTAGCGCATATATGAATTTCTTAATTCGTCCAGACGCCGAGGCACTTTTGTCTGAAGACGATTTCCGTCGTTTATGGGAATTTTTCACCAATATGGGGGCAGTCGATGGGCCACATCCTTGGCTGACTGATACCTTCAAAGACCAGTACCGCGCAGTTTGGAAACAAGGACTTACTGGCCCGCTGAACTATTACCGCGCCTCCCCAATGCGACCAGCACGCGAAGGTGATGCCGCTGTCGCATCTCTTCAATTACCGCAGAGCATGCTCACGATTTCGGTACCCACTTGCGTGATTTGGGGCATGCAAGATATCGCCCTTCCTGCTGGCTTAATCGATGGCTTGGACACGTTTGTACCTAAACTGACTTTGCATCGCATTGAAGATGGAACGCACTGGGTGGTACATGAACAACCACTTCGCGTCGCTGGTTTATTAGAAAATTATTTGCGCGACACCAAAGTTGAAAGCCCATAGCGTATTAATAGATAGGCAAAGCACCGTCCGGTCGTGTTTTAAAACGCTTATGTAACCAGAAATATTGGGCTGGCATGCAATGAATATAAGTTTCTAGGCGCTGGTTCATGAGCGCTGTGTCTGCTTGTGCATCATCGGTCGGAAAATCTTCCCACGCGCTAAGCACCTCTACCTCATATCCACTCTCGGTCATACGGGTTACCACCGGCAGTACACGTGCACGACCAAGTTTGGCGAAACGCGACAAAGAAGGCACAGTAGCAGCGGGCTCGCCAAAGAATGGAACAAAAATAGATTCTTCTGGCCCAAAATTCATATCCGGTAATAGATAGAGCCACGCGTTGTCTCGCAAAGCACTCACGATCACTTTGACACCGTCTTCACGTTGAAACAACTGAACTTGCCCAAAACGTCTTCTGCCCTCTGACATCCAGGCTCCCGCTACTGGGTTGGATTGGGGCGTGAAGATGGTGGTGAAGTGTTTGTCAACATTCAATGTCAGCAAGGTCCACCCTACATCCAATCCAACAAAGTGCGGCGCGAAGATAACAGTGGGAATATCTGCATTGAGTTCTTCAACTGCGCCCGTGAAACGCACACGCCTTTGAATACAGCTTGGACTACGATGCCATAACCAGCACCTGTCAAGCCAAGCTTGCGCAAAATAAACAAACGCTTGTTTGGCAAGCTTCACATGTTCAGAATTAGTCTTATCAGGAAAACAAACACGCAAGTTTTGCATCACCACATGGCGTCGCCATCTTGCACCTAGATACAGAATCAACCCCACTAGTTTGCCAAGTGCACGCAGAGCAAACAAAGGCAGAAAGCCTAGAAGTTGAAACAGTTTGAAACCGATTTGACTCACTGCTCCAAGCCCTCCGCACGCGGTTGCTTGTCACGGTCGTAAGACCATAGATATTGGCCTGGTGCATGACGCACCATGTCTTCAACAGCGCGATTGACCACGCGGGCAGCTTGTTCTGGGGGAACTGATGCGTCTTTAAATTCAGCCAGATCCAAAGGACGCATATGAAGACAAAAGCCCTGACCAATTGGCAAACGCTCACACCAAGTTGCAATGACCTGGGCGCCAGTTTGCTGAGCGAGTTTGGCAAGCAAGGTCATGGTGTAGACATCGCGTCCAAAAAATGGCGCCCACACACCTTGCCCCATTGGTGGCACTTGGTCGGGCAAGATAGCGGTGTAACCTCCAGCACGCAAGGTGCGGATCAAAGTACGAACACCACTCATGGTCGTTGGCGTTGAATTTAAAAATGGTCGCGTTCTGGCATTGGCCACCAAACTCTCTAACCAAGGTTTTCTGGCAGGCCGAAAGAGCACCACCATGTCACCAAACTCAGGTCCAAATTTTTCTGCGATCGCTTGTGCACCAATTTCCCAACTACCAATATGCGGAGACATGATGATTACCCCGCTACCGGCTCGCATAGCGGCTTCAAAGTGCTCTGCACCATCGAACTTGACCAAGCCATTTAAGGTTTGCGTGTGCGGTCGCATCCAGACCCACGGCAGCTCGGAGACCACCATACCCGCCGCTGCAATGGCGGGTCTTGTTAAGTGCGAAGCTATGCCAGATGCCTTCACATTGGCTAAAAAGGTTCGCCGATAACGTGGTGAAACAAACCATACGATCCAACCTAAACAGGCGCCCAAGCGCTGCATCCATGACAGCGGTAAGTGGGCTAGCAACTGGAAGATTTGGATCACAACTGGCATATATAATGTGATTGTCGCTGAGTTACAGAACTACTTGCAGAGCGACAAACACACTTCGGTGTGCGTGCAATCCAAATTTGCACACATCTGCTAAAGCGTTCGCCGAGCTCCTCCTGAGTTGGCAACGCCAACAACAACTTGATGGAGCTTTTTTTATGTCTGCAGACTATCTTTTTACTTCTGAATCTGTTTCTGAAGGCCACCCTGACAAAGTAGCCGATCAAATTTCTGACGCTATTTTGGATGCGATTTTTACGCAAGACCCACGTAGCCGTGTTGCCGCCGAAACATTGACCAACACTGGCTTGGTGGTACTTGCTGGCGAGATCACCACCAATGCACATGTTGACTACATCCAAGTCGCGCGTGACACGATCAAGCGTATTGGCTACGACAACACCGAATACGGAATTGACTACAAAGGCTGTGCGGTCATGGTTTGTTATGACAAACAGTCCAACGATATCGCACAAGGCGTTAACCACGCCTCTGATGACCACTTGAACACTGGTGCTGGCGACCAAGGCCTGATGTTTGGATACGCATGTAGCGAAACACCTGAGCTAATGCCTGCCCCTATTTATTACGCTCACCGTTTGGTCGAACGCCAAGCGCAGTTGCGCAAAGACGGTCGCCTACCTTTCTTGCGTCCTGACGCAAAAAGCCAGGTGACTATGCGTTATGTAGACGGCAAGCCTCACAGTATCGATACGGTGGTGTTGTCGACCCAACACAGTCCAGATCAGAGTGAAACAGCGACCAAGATGAAACAAAGCTTCAATGACGCCATCATTGAAGAACTCATCAAGCCTGTTTTGCCCAAAGAATGGTTAAAAGACACCAAGTATTTGATTAACCCTACGGGTCGTTTTGTGATCGGCGGACCACAAGGTGATTGTGGTTTAACAGGTCGCAAAATCATTGTGGACACCTATGGTGGCGCTTGCCCACACGGTGGTGGCGCTTTCTCAGGGAAAGACCCTTCTAAAGTGGATCGCTCTGCTGCTTATGCAGCGCGCTATGTTGCCAAGAATATCGTGGCAGCTGGCTTAGCAACCAAGTGTCAAATTCAAGTGGCTTATGCAATTGGCGTCGCGCGCCCCATGAACATCACTGTGAACACTGAAGGCACTGGCGTGATCAGCGACGAAAAGATTGCGGCTTTGGTCTCTGAGCATTTTGATTTGCGCCCCAAAGGCATCATTCAAATGCTGGATTTGTTGCGCCCCATCTACAGCAAGACGGCAGCTTATGGCCACTTTGGTCGCGACGAGCCCGAGTTCACCTGGGAACGTACGGATAAAGCCGCTGCTTTGAAGGCCGCAGCGAAGTAAGTCTTCCGCCTCCCCTTGTCTTTAGTAACGGCAAGGGGTGTAGGCGAAAATTATTTAATGCTCAAGACCCAAGTAGCCAATTTCTTGGCCTGAACATCATTGACTTGGGGATGAGGCGGCAT
>CAYFLF010000017.1:0-17536 GCA_964343725.1 uncultured Bordetella sp. | reverse complement strand
GTTGGCACACCAGTTGGAATCACGGACGGTGCAGATGGATTGGCAACAGCCGATAGCACATCACCTTTGGTAACGCGTCCGTCTTTGCCAGAACCTGCAACAGAACCCGCAGCCATGTTGTTGTCAGCCATCAACTTGGCAGCTGCAGGCATTGCCACGCCAGCCTTGCTGTTTGAACTAGGAGCGGGGCTTGCTTGAACCGCAGCAGCAGGTGCGGCAGCTTTTGCGGCGGCTGCTGGAGCAGCAGTCGCTGCAACTTTGCCGTCTGTATCGATACGCGCAATCAATTGCTCGGCGGTTACGGTGCCGCCATCGGCCACCACGATTTCAGACAAAACACCAGCTGAAGGCGCAGGCACTTCTAGGACCACTTTGTCAGTTTCGATTTCGATCAGGATTTCATCGACGGCGACAGAATCGCCTACTTTCTTTTTCCATTGCAACATGGTGGCTTCCGCCACGGACTCAGACAACTGAGGAACTTTGACTTCTACGACTGCCATATAAATCTTTCAGAATATTTTTTACTTGGGTTATTTGGTGAGCACAAAGCCCTTGATCTTGGCAAACGCGCCATCGACCAATGCTTTTTGTTGTTCTTGGTGCAGGTGTGAATAACCCACAGCAGGTGATGCAGATGCGGCGCGACCTGAATACCCGAGTCGTTGCCCACTAGACATGTTTTCGTGGATGTAGTGCTGCACAAAGAACCAAGCACCTTGGTTCTGTGGCTCGTCTTGGGTCCACACCAATTCAGTTGCGTTGGGATACTTTTTCAACTCCGCAGCAAAAGCTTTGTGCGGGAAGGGATACAACTGCTCGACACGCAAAATAGCCACGTCATCTGCATTTGTCTCTTCACGCTTTTTAACCAAGTCGTAATAGACCTTTCCAGAGCAGACCAAGATTCGCTTGACTTTGTCAGCCTTGATCGTTTTGTTCTCTGGAATAACGGTTTGAAAACTTCCCTTCACAAACTCTGAAACAGGAGAGGTTGCATCTTTGTTGCGCAGCAACGATTTAGGCGTGAAGATGATCAAGGGTTTGCGCAATTCGCGCACCATTTGGCGACGCAAAACATGGAAGATTTGGCTCGCGGTAGTGGGTTGCACGATTTGCATATTGGTGTCAGCAGCCAACTGCATGAATCGCTCTAAACGTGCAGAACTATGTTCCGGACCTTGCCCTTCATAGCCATGCGGCAGCATCACGGTTAAACCATTGACACGGCCCCACTTCACCTCGCCAGATGCAATGAATTGGTCGATCACCACTTGCGCGCCGTTGGCAAAGTCACCAAACTGCGCTTCCCAGACAACCAAGGTGTTGGGGTCGTTAGAGGCGTAGCCGTATTCAAAACCAAGCACAGCTTCTTCAGACAAGATGGAGTCAATCACCACAAATGGGGCTTGGTTCTCAGCCACATTTTGAAGCGCAACATACGTGCCTGTATCCCACTTCTCGCGATTTTGATCATGGATCACAGCATGGCGGTGGGTGAATGTGCCACGTCCGCAATCTTCTCCAGACAAGCGCACGGGATAACCACTGGCCACCAACGAAGCGAAAGCCATGTGTTCACCCATACCCCAATCAACAGGAATTTCGCCACGCCCCATCGCCGCGCGGTCGTCATACACTTTTTTCACCAACTGGTGCGGGGTGACGCTAGCGGGAATAGTGGAAATTTTTTCGGCGAAACGTTTCCACTCGGACATCGGAATCGACGTGTCGCCGGCATCTGTCCACTTCTTGCCCAAGAAAGGCGCCCAGTCCACCGTGTATTTGGTTTTGAAGTTGGTCAGCACAGGATCGTCGGTGTGCTTACCAGCGTCCAACGCGGCACGGTATGCCTTGACCATGTCGTCACCCAAGGTCTCGCCAAAGCCTTGGGTGGCTAATTTGTCAGCAAACAATTTACGCGTGCCAGGGTGCGCGGCAATTTTTTTGTACATCAGCGGTTGGGTCAGCGCTGGCGTATCTTGCTCGTTATGTCCAAGTTTGCGGAAACAAACGATGTCCAAAACAACATCTTTTCTGAACTTCATGCGGTAGTCCAACACCATTTGTGTGGCTAGAACGACGGTCTCTGGATCGTCACCGTTCACATGCAAGACAGGAGCCTCCACCATTTTGACGATGTCCGTACAAAACACACTCGAGCGCATATCGCGCGGGTCAGAGGTGGTAAAACCAATTTGGTTGTTGATGATGATGTGTACCGTGCCACCAGTGGAGTAGCCACGCGTTTGTGCAAGCGCAAAGGTTTCTTGATTCACACCTTGGCCACCAAATGCGGCGTCACCATGCACCAAAACTGGCAGAACTTGCGAGCCTTGTGGGTCAGCGCGTCGATCCATACGAGCACGTACCGAACCTTCGACCACGGGATTGACAATTTCAAGGTGCGAGGGATTGAAAGCCAAAGACAAATGCACAGGACCACCAGCCGTGCTGATATCTGAGCTAAATCCTTGGTGGTATTTCACGTCACCAGCGGGTAGGTCTTCTGGGGCCGTGTGATCAAACTCTGCGAACAGATCTGCCGGTAGTTTGCGCATGGTGTTGACCAACACATTTAAACGACCACGGTGCGCCATTCCAATGACGATCTCTTGCACACCTTGCGCACTGGCTTTGTGCACCAATTCGTCCATGGCAGCGATGAAGCTCTCGCCACCTTCTAAGGAGAAACGCTTTTGTCCCACATATTTGGTGTGAAGGAAACGCTCTAGGCCTTCTGCAGCGGTTAAGCGCTCGAGGATATTTTTCTTCTTTTCTGCATTGAAATTGGGTTTGCTGCGAATCGACTCGAGCTTTTCTTGCCACCAACGCTTTTCGTCTTGGTCGGTGGCATACATGTATTCAGCACCTAGGGTGCCGCAATAGGTTTCACGCAAGGCATTGAGCAACTCACGTAAAGACATGCTGTTTTTGCCAAAAAACGTGTTGCTGGTGTCAAACACCGTCTCTTGGTCGGCGTCTGTGAAGCCATAGAAAGCAGGATCTAGGTCTGGAATGGATGGGCGCTCGGTGCGCTTTAAAGGGTCAAGGTCTGCCCAGCGTTGGCCCACATTGCGATACGCAGCAATGAGTTGTTGCGCCGCAGTGCGCTTACGTCCCATTTCAGCGTCAGCACTGGCCATGACCACGCGGGTGCCGCCTGCTTTGGCACGTTCGGCAAATGCGTTGATGACAGGAAGATGGGGAACATCTTTGGCATTGGTTCCATCGACTGCAGGTACATGCTGCAAGGCATCAAAGTACTGACGCCAAGAATCTGGAACGCTGCCGGGGTTAGAGAGATAGTTTTCGTACATCTCTTCGACGTACGGGGCGTTTCCGCCAAACAAATAAGTGTTGCCCGAATAGGCTTGATAGACTGACGTCTGTGACATTGCGCTGACCTCCGTTTCCCTTCAGGAAACATAAGCTGGTTGAAAAAACCCACCGCGACACGGCTGGACCGGATGGCGGAAGCGAAAGAGGTTGTCTGAACCCCCAACACCGCCTATTGTGCCATTGAAGTCGCGAAATTTATTGGTAGCTTGCTCTAGATAGACGACTTTGTGCAGTCACCAGATCAGCCCAAGGCATCTTGTATTTGCTTGAGAGCAAGCGGGTCGTCCATAGTCGTCAAATCGCCCGGATCTCTTTTCTCACAGACGGCTTGGATCGCTCTTCGTAACAGTTTGCCGCTTCGCGTTTTGGGCAAAGCGCTGACAAACAACACGCGCGCTGGGCGTGCCACAGCACCGAGTTGGCTGTCCACGACCTTCATCACTTCACCTTCGAGTTTTAGACGCGCATTTGCATCACCGAGGGCTGAAGCGTCTTTGGCAATAGCGAAAGCCATTGCAACTTGTCCTTTGAGTTGATCGGCGACACCCACCACTGCCACTTCAGCAATATTGGGATGGCTGGAAATGCTCTCTTCGATTTCACGTGTCCCCAAACGATGTCCAGCGACGTTGATCACGTCATCGGTACGCCCAAGGATGAAGAAGTAACCATCTTCATCGCGCACTGCCCAGTCAAACGTGCTGTAGAGCATTTTGTTGGGCACTGTTTTCCAGTAGGTGTTCACAAAACGGGCGTCGTCGCCCCAGACAGTTTGCAAATTGCCAGGGGGCAACGGACCTTCGATGGCTAACACGCCTTTTTGGTTAGCACCGGTGAGTTCCTCGCCAGTTTGGTCGTCAACGAGTTTGACGTTGTAGCCATACACAGCTTTGCCAGGGGAGCCAAATTTACTGGGGGCTTTTTCTACACCGTTACAAATGGTGAGAATCGGCCAACCTGTTTCAGTTTGCCAATAGTTATCAATGATGGGGGTTCCACCCAAACCTTCAGAAATCCATTTCGCAGTGGGCTCATCTAAAGGTTCTCCCGCCAAAAACAATGCTTTTAACGAAGAGAGGTTGTATTTGGTGAGAAGCGCTGGGTCTTGTTTTTTCAACACACGAATAGCCGTGGGCGCACTGAACATGACGCTCACTTTGTACTTCTCAACCAAACTCCACCAGATACCGCCGTCGGGGCGAATGGGCAGGCCTTCATAAAGAATCGTCGCCATGCCACCGATGAGCGGACCATAAATGATGTAGCTGTGCCCCACTACCCAACCGATATCACTGGTGCAGAAAAATGTCTCGCCGGGTTTGCCCTGGAAAATATTGGGGATGCTGCTAGCCAAAGCCACCGCATAGCCACCCGTATCGCGTTGCACGCCTTTGGGCTTACCGGTAGTTCCCGATGTGTAGAGGGTGTAACTGGGGTGCGTGGACTCCACCCATTCGCATGGGACTTGAGCGTTGAGATGTTTTTCACGCTCATGGGCGTAGTCAAAGTCTCGCCCTGCTTCGCGGGCAAATTCCGTCAGATGGCGATCGACCATCAAAACCGCTTTGGGTTTGTGACTAGAAAGACTGATCGCCTCATCTAACAAAGGTTTGTAAGGCACCACCTTACCGCCACGCGAGCCTGCATCTGCGCTGATGATGACTTTGGGCGAAGCGTCTTCGATGCGCGTGGCTAGGGAGTGTGAAGCAAAACCACCAAACACCACGGAGTGAATCGCGCCAATGCGTGCGCAAGCCAACATGGCAAAAGATGCCTCGGCAATCATGGGCATGTAAATCAAGACGCGGTCGCCTTTGACAACACCAAAGTCCTTCAGGATGGCGGCCATGCGTTGGACTTCCGCATGCAGGTCTTTGTAGGTATAGGTTTTTTCTTGCTCAGTCTCTGTAGACACAAAAATCAGGGCAGCTTGGTCGCCCCGGTCTTTGAGGTGTCTATCAACTGCGTTGTGGCATAAGTTGGTGGTACCACCGACAAACCACTTGGCAAAAGGAGGGTTGGTGTAATCGCATATTTGTTGAGGTTGGGTTTGCCAATCCACCATCTTGGCTTGTTCGGCCCAAAAATTGTCGCGGTCTGTAATTGAGCGCGTATGAAACTGTGCAAAAGAACCCATCAAAATGTCTCCCTGACTGCGTTTTACAAATTTTTTGATTATGAGCAGGAAGGACTTGCTAGAAACTGACTTAGCGCAAAGATTGCCTATTTAATAAGCGCTTGAATCTCCCTAAATGCGTCTGATTCGGCGCTGCGCAACCACTCGAACAACACCATTTCTGTTGTCACTAGTTCGGCACCCATGCCCGCTAATCGGTCAAAAGCAGCGTCGCGGTTTCGCTCGGTTCGGGAACTGCAGGCGTCAGTCACGACATAGACCTGAAATTCTTGCTCCAATAGATCAAGCGCGGTTTGAAGTAAGCAAATATGTGCCTCAACCCCACCCAAAATCACGGTGGATCGAACTGATTCAGGTTCTGGCTTTTTTTGCAAATGTTTGGGCAAACTGCGGGCATTACCGCCTTGGCTATGACGCGCAACTGGCTTGAGTAAATCTAATAAACCGTCTGCGCAAGCGCTAAAACTCATTTTGGGTAAAACCGCGCGACAAAATTGACGAAGCTCATCTGAAAGCGCACCCAGTTTTTCAGGGTTTTGCTCAGTCCCCCAAACAGGAACTTCCATCCAATGCGCAGCTTGTGCCAAACGCTTTGCGTTGCGTAAGACCGATTCAGCTTCAAAAATAGCTGGCATCAAACGCGCTTGGTAATCCACCAAGACAAGTTGGGATTCTTGGTCATCAATCAACATATGCGCAAATCAATCCAATGTGTTTAGTTTTTTCAATTTGGTGAAGAGTATCGTTGATCCCCTTGCGTTCTCACTTATGCGTGTTAACCCGAATTAAATCAAGCACTTAGATCAATTGAGCAGACATCCACGCATTGGAAAGCCACTACAATGGCAAGGTTATGAAACTTCGTCATCTTTTGATCATCTGCTGTATGGTGAGCGCGCATGCCGCGCCTAGTTCTTCATCATCCGATGATTTAGAAATCTACCTATCGGACAACGGTTTCATCTCCAAAATTTCTAAAGTCAGCCAAAACGTGAGCGGAAAAGCCTCTGATTTGGTTCTCAATGCCATGGGTTTTTTGGGCGTTCCCTACCGCCGCGGTGGCACAGACGACAACGGTTTTGATTGCAGCGGTTTTGTTCGTTCCATTTACGAACAAACTCTAGGCAAGGTGCTGCCCCGTAGCGCGCACGAACAGGCTGACGCAACTGTGAAGATAGACAAAAAAGATCTGCAACCCGGAGATTTAGTTTTCTTCAACACCATGCGACAAACCTTTAGCCACGTTGGCATTTACGTGGGCGACAACAAATTTATTCACTCACCACGCCCAGGCAAGCAAGTCAAGGTAGAAGACATGCGCCAGTCTTATTGGCTTAGCCGTTTTACAGGTGCGCGCAGAGTCGATAGTAGTTCTGGCGCAGAAACTTCTAAAAACTAAGCCTGAGCTTCAATTTTGGGAAGCGTGGCCAATAAAGCCATTCCCAAAGACATGACGGCAGCCGTCACCCATAAGGCCCCATGAAAAGATCCAGAAGATTGCGCCATATAACCCGCAACGACTGGAGCAATCATTTGTGCAGCGCCATAACCCAAAGTAAACCGCGCCATCGCTTTGCCCGGATTATTGGGTGATAAACGCCCCACCATGGCCAAGGTCAAACTCACAATACCAATGAAAGTTGCGCCATAACCTATCGCACCGACCATGGCAGCCAACATAGAACCAGAGGCTGCAGGCATCAAAACCGAGAGCGTTTGCAGACCAAAAGCTATCAGCAAGGCTTGCTTGTCACCCACCAATCGCGCAATGCGGTCCCAAATAAATACAGCAGGCATAGCAGCCAACCCCACCATCGCCCAAGCCAAATGACCCTGCCCGGCCAATAGTGGTTCACGCTCCACAATGGCCACCGTGAAAGTTGCGCTGATGACAAACCCCCAGCCAGCAGCGAAATAACTGACCAGCATGGTCCACAACCATCTTGTTGGGATGATGTGTGGCGTATTGCTTGTATTGGAGTTGGTTGAGAGCTCGTCCGGTACAGGAGGACGCCAAACCCATGCAGGCCATAGAAAAAACAAACCAATACAAGCAAATGCAAACCATTGCGCATCCCAATCAGGCCAAATCAAAGACAACCCCCAAGCGCCAATTGCAGATACAACAATCCCCAAACCAATGCCCACAAAATGCAGGCCTAATTCAGGACGTTGACCATTGCGCATCAACCAGCCTAAAACTAAACCAGAGCCCAATAACATTCCAGCTGCACCACACAGGCCGCCCACAAATCGGGATAAGGCCCAAATTTCAAATGATGGTGAAACGGCCATTGACGCAGTAGTCAATATCGCCATCCAAAGGCCCAAGCTGTAGAGACGATGGCGCAAACGCACGCTATCAATCCATGCAACTGCAATGGCGCCCGACATATAGCCAGCGTAGTTAATCGCCGCTAATACGCCAGCATTTGCGTCATTGAGCCCCGTTTGCGCTTGCAAACTCGGAAGCAAAGGGGTGTAAGCAAATCGAGCAAGACCAATAGTCAGCACCAAACCACATATGCCGCTAACGATGACTTGCCAAGGTTGGAGTTGTTTTTCGGTCAATGTGTAGTTGGCAACATATAACTTTGCGCCAAAGTCTTGAATGCTGCTAACTGTGGATTATGGATTTTTTCTGATTCCAAAATAGTCGCCACCTTGTCAGATAGCTCTAACGCCAATTGCGCGTCTAAAAACAATAATCGCGAACGCCTAGCCAACACATCTTCCACGGTTCTCGCGTATTCAAAGCGAACAGCAAAACGCACCATGGCCTCGCTCAATCCTTCACACAACCATGTGTCTGCGCCTGGCATGGTCATTAACAAGGATTTTTCAGCGCCATAGGAGTGGAGACCTTGCGCGTGGGTTAGGGACAAAGTTTCGGAGTCTGAACTGAAATCAGTCGCGCCCACCAAGGGGCAATCAGCGGTTGTTACGTCTTTGTCAAAACTCTTGACCAAGCCAGCATCAAGGCATTGCTGAAGAACATCTTCAGCCATGGCGCGGTAGGTCGTCCACTTACCGCCTGTAACAGTCACGAGTCCACTTTTGCTCATCAAAATAGTATGTTCACGGCTGATACCTTTTGTATTGCCAGATACGGTGTTGTGAGGCTTGACCAAAGGCCGCAAGCCTACCCAAACACTCCGTACATCCTGAGGTGTGGGTGCTTTTGTTAAGTAACGGGCAGATTCTTTCAATATGAAATCCACTTCCTGCTTAAAAGGCAATGGTTCTATTGGCAAATCAGTGCGGGGGGTGTCGGTTGTTCCCAAAATCACCTTACCCAACCAAGGCACTGCAAATAAGACACGCCCATCTTGGGTACTAGGCACTAACAATGCACAGTCTTGGCTGAGAAATGAACGATCGACGACCAAGTGCACACCTTGGCTAGGCGTTAATAAGGGTTCAATTTTTTCACCAGATATTTCGGCATCCTTGGATCGGATGCCGTCCACCCAAACGCCAGTGGCATTGATCACGCAATTGGCTTTGATGTTGAATAAGCGTTTTGACTCTTTGTCTTGGCAAGTCAGTCCTGCGACCTTTTCATGTTGATGAAGAATTGACTCGACCGTGCAATAGTTCAATAAATGTGCGCCTTTGTGATGCGCGGTACGCGCGATTTCAATTGCTAGACGCGCATCATCAAATTGGCCATCCCAGTATTGAACGCCACCACGCAAACCTTTGGATTGCACCTCTGGCAATCGTTCTAAAACTTGCTCTTTGCTTAAAAATTCGGTGGATCCAATAGCCGACTTACCAGCCAATAAGTCATAGATCATCAAACCGATGCCATAAAAAGCAGTTTCCCACCACTTATAAGAAGGCATCACAAATGCCAAGGGTTGCGCAATATGTGGCGCGTTATGCAAAAGCACGCCTCGCTCATGCAAAGCCTCTTTCACCAATGACAAATTACCTTGCGCTAAGTAACGCACGCCACCATGAACCAACTTAGTCGCACGCGATGAAGTGCCTTTTGCAAAATCATGGGCTTCCAACAAAACGACTTTGTAGCCTCGCAAAGTAGCATCTAAAGCCACGCCAAGACCAGTCGCTCCACCGCCGATGATGGCGATATCGTATGTATCCGTTGCTAGCAATTGATCTAATAATGCCGAGCGGTCCATGGAGACTTGAAAAGAGTTTGCACAAAAAAGGGATCCATCCATCAAACAGGACGGATCCCTTGGGTTTAGAAACTAACTAAAAGTAATGAATTACCGGACGCGACCCTCTTTCCATGCGTTGAGCAGTTTTTCATACGCAATGGTTTCGCCCTTTGGTTTTTCATTCGCCAACTTTTTCCACGGTGCACCGGTATCGCTTAAATACTTGGCAGGATCACCTTTTGGATTGAGCTTAGGCGCGCAATTGGCCATGCCTGCTCGCTCTAGGCGAGACAGGACTTGGTCCATCTCTTCGGCCAAGTTATCCATCGCACCCTGTGGTGTTTTCTCACCCGTAACAGCTTGCGCTACGTTTTTCCACCAGAGTTGCGCTAACTTTGGATAGTCAGGCACGTTGGTTCCGGTCGGTGTCCACGCAACGCGTGCGGGACTGCGATAGAACTCGACCAAGCCTCCTAATTTAGGCGCCATATCGGTCATTGCTTGGCTTCGGATATCGCTTTCACGAATAGGCGTCAAACCCACAATGGTCTTTTTGAGTGACACAGTTTTACTGGTCACAAACTGTGCATACAACCAAGCAGCAGCCGTACGGTTTTCATCATGATTCTTAAAGAAAGTCCATGAACCTACGTCTTGATAGCCGTTTTGCATCCCTTGCTTCCAGTAGGGTCCGTTGGGACCTGGCGCCATACGCCACTTGGGTGTGCCATCTGCATTGACAACTGGCAAACCAGGCTTGGTCATATCAGCTGTAAACGCGGTATACCAAAAGATTTGTTGCGCAATTTGACCTTGCGCAGGCACTGGACCTGCTTCACCAAAGGTCATACCTGTGGCTTCTTTGGGCGCGTATTTTTTCATCCAGTCGACATACTTGGTCAAGGCGTAAACCGCTGCAGGCGAGTTCGTTGCGCCACCGCGAGAAACAGATGCTCCTACGGGTGTACAACCATCGGCACCGACACGAATGCCCCACTCGTCTACAGGCATACCGTTAGGAATACCTTTATCGGCAGTACCTGCCATAGACAACCATGCATCAGTAAAACGCCAACCTAGAGAAGGGTCCTTCTTACCGTAGTCCATGTGGCCATAAATAGGTTTGCCATCGATGGTTTTCACGTCGTTGGTAAAGAAGTCCGCAATGTCTTCATACGCGCTCCAATTCAAAGGAACACCCAATTCATATCCGAACTTGGCCTTGAACTTATCTTGCAAGTCTTTGCGTGCAAACAAATCTGCACGGAACCAGTAGAGATTGGCAAACTGTTGGTCAGGGAGTTGGTATAACTTTTTATCAGGTGCTGTTGTGAAGCTAGTACCAATGAAATCTTTTAAGTCCAACCCTGGGTTAGTCCACTCTTTGCCTTTTCCAGCCATATAGTCAGATAAGGGCAAAATTTTTCCATAGCGGTAATGGGTTCCAATCAAGTCGGAATCGGATATCCATCCGTCATAAATAGACTTACCAGATTGCATGGATGTTTGGAGTTTTTCCACCACATCGCCTTCTTGGATCAAATCGTGCTTGACTTTGATGCCTGTGATCTCCTCGAAGGCTTTGGCAAGAGTTTTAGACTCATACTCGTGCGTCGTGATCGTCTCTGACACCACTGAGATTTCTTTCACTCCCTTGGCTTGCAACTTTTTGGCTGCATCAATGAACCACTTGAGTTCAGCTTGTTGTTTATCTTTGCTCAAGGTCGATGGCTGGAATTCACTATCCACCCACTTTTTAGCCTCGGCTTCTCCCGCCCAAGCGCCATGACCCAGAACCAATGCAGTGGCAGCGAATGCCAGAGCCCGGTATTTCAACTTCATGTCAGTCTCCTAGTTTCAAAAGCTTCCCTGTGGTTATGAAGAACATCGGTCCGAGGGAAGATTCAGACCGGGTTACTTGCTTGTTCAATTAGCCTTTGCGTAAAACAACCGCCAACCAAACAACACTCATTGCAGTACCCCACCATATGCTGGGATCCTCGTTTAGGCTTAGCCACTGCGCAAAAATGCCAGCCATGCCTAAAAAAACTAAATGGATATAAGCTGCACCCAATAGCCCTATGAACAACCTGTCTCCGCGGGTCGTCACGATAGGCAAAAAACCTTTACGCGCCACCGTTGGAAATCGAATTTCCAAATACGTCATCGTTGCGATCATCCATACAACAGCTATAAAAAATATCGCAACAGGGGGGCTCCATGCCATCCATTCCAACATGTCAACTCCTTTTTCCTAAATGCACGATATGCACGAATTGGTTGAGATATTTCATACGCGCCCCATCGCAAATCCTTTGGCAATGTAGTGGCGCACAAACCAAATCACTATCGCACCCGGAACAATGGTCAATACGCCAGCTGCAGCCAAGGTCGCCCAGTCCATTCCAGAAGCGCTTACTGTGCGAGTCATAGTGGCTACGATGGGTTTTGCATTCACGCTGGTCAATGTGCGAGCCAATAACAGTTCGACCCAACTAAACATAAAGCAAAAGAATGCTGTCACGCCCACGCCTGCCTTGATCAGCGGCATAAAAATCGTGATGAAGAAACGCGGGAAGCTATACCCATCAATGTAGGCCGTTTCGTCAATTTCACGAGGGATGCCAGACATAAAGCCTTCCAAAATCCAAACTGCGAGAGGCACATTAAAAAGCAAATGCGAAAGCGCTACAGCGATGTGCGTATCCATCAAACCTACGGTGGTATAGAGCTGAAAAAAAGGCAATAGAAAAACTGCAGGCGGTGTCATCCGGTTTGTCAGCAACCAAAAAAAGACATGTTTATCACCTAGAAAGCTATAGCGAGAAAAAGCATATGCAGCAGGCAACGCTACCAAAACCGAAATAAATGTGTTGATAGCTACATAAATCAAGCTATTGATATAGCCTGAGTACCAAGACACATCCGTAAAGATAGTTACGTAATTAGCAAAGGTTAGGTTTTTTGGAAACAGGCTAAAGGTCGACAATATTTCTTCATTGGTGCGCAAACTCATATTGAGCATCCAATAGATGGGCAATAGCGCAAAAACTATGTACAACCATAAAAAGATGGTGCGTTTCTTAAAACGGCGCTCATCCATGCGTCTGCTCCTTAGTCTGAGTACCGACTAGTTGCATCCAGTTGTAGAGGATGAAACAAAGCAACAAAATGATCAAAAAATAGATCAATGAAAAAGCAGCAGCTGGCCCTAAATCAAATTGCCCAACCGCTTTTTGCGTCAAGTATTGGCTCAGGAAAGTTGTTGCATTACCTGGACCACCCCCAGTAAGTACAAACGGCTCTGTATAAATCATGAAGCTATCCATGAATCGCAATAGCACAGCAATGATCAACACACCGCGCATTTTTGGTAATTGGATAAATCGAAATACATCCAACTTGCTAGCACCATCTATACGTGCGGCTTGGTAATAAGCATCGGGAATACTCCGTAAGCCTGCAAAACATAGCAAAGCAACTAGAGGTGTCCAATGCCAAATATCCATTAGCAAAACTGTCAGCCAAGCATCTGATGCGTTACCCGTGTAGTTGTAGTCAATTTGCATCAACTGCAATGCTGCACCCATCAAACCAATATCTGTGCGACCGTATATTTGCCAAATAGTTCCCACAACATTCCAAGGAATGAGTAATGACAATGCGATGACTACCAAGGTGATGGACGCACGCCATCCATCCGCAGGCATAGATAAAGCCAGCAAAATTCCCAATGGAATTTCACAAGCCAACACTGAAATTGAAAACACAATTTGTCGCCAAAGTGCTTCATGTAAATCCGGATCTCGCATGACTGACGTAAACCACTCGGTACCAACAAAAATACGTCGCTCTGGCGAAATAATGTCTTGAACGGAGTAATTTACAACCGTCATTAAAGGAATGATGGCTGAAAAAGCAACGCAAAGTAAAACGGGCAAAATTAAAAACCACGCTCTTTGATTGACTGGCTTCATACCACTAACTCCTCATCATGGTAGAAACATGTGTGTCGCCCTAGCAAAGAAACGTGAACGTTTGAGCCCACTTCAAAACGCTCAAAGTTAGGCGCTAATCGCGCTTTTACGGATTGCCCAGCACATTGCATAGTCATCAATACGCTGGTGCCTAAATCTTGGATGCGATCTACTTGAGCTGGTAGCGAGTTATCAGTCGGTTGCTGATGCACCTCTACATATTCGGGACGTATACCAAGTTTGATTTGCTTGAATCCCTGCAAGCGATTGCTTTGATCTAGGCTCAAGTGCAAACGGGATTGGCCAAGATCCAGAGTCTGTTCAGAAATATGTCCGTGAAGAAAATTCATTCCAGGCGATCCGATGAAGTGGCCGACGAAGGTATGGGCAGGTTTTTCGAATAGGTCCTCAGCCGAACCTATTTGTACTGCCTTACCACGCGTCATGACGACAACTTCTTGGGCAAAAGTTAGCGCTTCGACTTGATCGTGCGTGACATAAATTAAAGTCAGTTTGAGTTCTTGGTGCACCTGTTTTAATTTACGTCGCAACTGCCATTTAAGATGCGGATCAATCACGGTTAGCGGCTCATCAAACAAAATTGCTGACACATCTGAGCGCACCAAACCACGACCAAGTGATATCTTCTGCTTGGCGTCAGCGGTTAATCCAGCAGCACGCTGATTTAATTGACCATTCAGTTCAAGCATCTCAGCAATTTGTCCCACCCGTTTGCGAATATCACTTTCAGGTATTCGTCTATTTCGTAGGGGAAATGCTAAATTCTCTGCAACGGTCATGGTGTCGTAGATCACAGGAAATTGAAAAACCTGCGCAATATTTCTTAGCTGTGGACTTTGGTCTGTAACGTCCACTCCGTCAAACAAGACACGTCCTTGTGAGGGTCGTACCAAGCCAGACATGATGTTGAGCATGGTGGTTTTGCCACAGCCAGAAGGGCCAAGCAAAGCGTAAGCCCCACCCGAGCGAAAGGTAATATTTAAAGGCAATAAGGCGTAATCACTGTCTTGCTGTGGATTAGCAAGGTATGAGTGCGATAAGTTCAGGTCAATTCTGGATGCCATTTCATGCACCTCTAATCTGAAATGACAACGGTGCGGATAACAACTGACCATCAGGATCAAAGGCATAGATTTCGCTAGGGTCAAAATAAAACATTAGTTGAGACCCTAATTCAAAGAAATGCACACCTGTTTTCTGCATCACCCATTCGCCTAGCGCGCAATGAAAATGCACAAACGTATCCGTTCCAGAAATTTCAGCCAACTGCACTTGGCCAGATATCGCTATATCGCCACTTTTCTCTTCCACGCGCAAGGAAGCCGCACGAATACCCAATGTCACAGACTTATGGGAAGTATTGATTTGCGGTAAGGCCACAGACGGACCATGGTTGAGTTGCCAAGTAGTTTCGTGCTGATGCGCAGTCACTACATTCAACGGCGGATCGCTAAATGCCAATGCAACATCAAGGGAATTGGGTCGCCTGAAAACATCTAAGGTGGGGCCGTATTGCAATAAATGGCCTTCTTTCAATACGGCGGTGTACCCACCCAAAAGCAATGCCTCAGAAGGTTCAGTGGTAGCGTAGACAACCGTGGATTGACCGGTTGCAAAAAGAAGGGACAACTCATCACGCAATTCTTCTCGCAGTTTGTAGTCCAAATTGACCAAAGGCTCATCTAGAAATATGAGGGGAGCGTTTTTCGCCAATGCTCTAGCAAGAGCAACTCGTTGCTGTTGTCCGCCAGAAAGCTCTGAGGGAAAACGATTTAAAAAAGGCTCAATGTGTAAACGATTGGCGAGATCATGTACTTTCTGCTCAAGTTGCTTTTCTTGACGAAGCTTCAGCGGAGAAGCGATGTTGTCAAAGACTGTTAGCGATGGGTAATTGATGAATTGCTGATAGACCATAGCCACATTGCGATCCCTTACAGGTATACCAGTGACACTCTGACCATCTACCAAAACATTTCCGCTACTTGGCACATCCAGACCCGCCATTAATCGCATCACACTGGTTTTGCCGGCTTGTGTAGCGCCTAACAAGATGGTCACAGCATTGGGCTGGAGGGAGAGACTCATCGGATAAAGGTGCACATCAGCACCCACGTTTTTGCTGACCTCGGACAATTGAAGATAGGACAACACAATTCCTTTCAACGGTCATTATTGTTCGTTTTTGATATTTTTCTTTGGTATTTTCCCTAATCGAACAAAAACGAACATAGATTATGTTCGTTACCAACGAAAGTTATTTCGGTTTAATGCATGTCCCCTAACCCTCGCCAAGCGTTACTTTTGGAATTGGTAAAGAACCAAGGAAGCGCTTCGATTGAGTTTTTGGCGGAAAAGTTCGACGTGACATTACAAACGGTGCGTCGAGACGTGCAACGTATGTCAGAGTTAGGTTTATTGGCGCGATTTCATGGCGGAGTTCGGTTGCCGAGTTCCACCACTGAAAACATCACCTACCGCCAACGCCAAGTTCTCTCTTCAGACGCCAAAACACGTATTGCAAAGGAAGTGGCTAAGCGAGTTCCAAATGGATGTTCTCTCATCATGAACATTGGCACTACGATGGAAACCATTGCGCACGCACTGTTACAACATCAAGAGTTACGGGTCATTACAAATAACTTGAATGTTGCCGCAATCTTGAGCAATAACCCTGATTGCGAAGTTATTGTGACGGGTGGTGTTGTTCGAAGCATGGACCGCGGGATTGTTGGAGAAGCGACCGTAGACTTTATTCGCCAATTCAAAGTGGATATTGGGCTAATTGGCATTAGCGGTATCGAAGATGACGGAACCCTAAGAGATTATGATTTTCGTGAAGTCAAAGTTGCTCGCGCCATCATTGAGCATTCCAGACAAGTTTGGTTAGCGGCCGATCACACCAAGTTCAATCGCCCTGCGATGGTAAAACTTGCTCCCATGTCAGATATCGATTGTTTGTTTACTGATATGCAACCCTCAGCAACTTTTATAGAAATGATGGAACAAGCAGGGGTGGAATGCGTCGTTGCATCCTAAAAAAGGAAACCTATCACCATGAAATATTTATTGGCAATCGATCAAGGGACATCTAGCTCGCGTTCAATTGTGTTTGCAGTAGACGGTCGAATCGTTGGTATGGCACAAAGAGAATTTCAACAAATTTATCCTCACCCAAGTTGGGTTGAGCATGATCCTCTTGAAATTTGGTCAAGCCAACTGGCCACTATGCGAGAGGCATTAAAAAACGCCAATGTTCGTGCGCAGGACATTGCTTGCATTGGCATTACCAATCAACGCGAAACAACGGTGGTTTGGAATCGTAAAACAGGCCAACCTATTTACAACGCGATTGTTTGGCAAGACCGACGCGCTGAGCCAGTTTGCGCCCAATTACGTGCTGACGGACACGACAAGCTAGTGCAATCTAAAACAGGTTTGGTGATTGACGCCTATTTTTCTGGAACCAAATTGCAATGGATACTAGATAACGTGCCGCATGCACGTGATATGGCTGACAAAGGCGAGTTGGCATTCGGTACGGTCGACACCTGGTTGATCTGGAATCTCACCAAAGGCCGCGTACATGCGACAGATGTGAGTAATGCATCGCGCACCATGCTTTTGAATGTGCACACCAACCAATGGGACAGTGAACTCATGTCCATGCTGCGCATTCACCACAACTTAATGCCTACGGTGCAAGCGTCATCGAGTGACTTTGGCGTCATTGATGCAGAATGGCTGGGCCATCCATTACCGATTGGTGGAGTAGCCGGAGACCAGCAAAGCGCCTTATTTGGCCAAGCGTGTTGGCGAGAAGGACAAGCCAAAAACACCTATGGCACGGGTTGCTTTATGTTGATGCATACGGGTAAGCAATTTCAAACCAGCCAAAACGGATTGATCACGACCAGCGCAGCCCAAACCAC
>CAYFLF010000016.1:0-18131 GCA_964343725.1 uncultured Bordetella sp. | reverse complement strand
CGTTCTAATGCAATTGGTGCTGCTAGCAAATTGGTGATGGCTTCCGCAATGGCCATACGTCCGGATGCGGGCGCATTGAGCGCGGCCAAAGGGGTGCGTTCACCCATGCTCATTGCCTCACCCGCGAAGCCTTGGTAGTCTGCCAAGGTGACGGCGCAATCCGCTACAGGAACTTGCCAAGGCCCTACCATTTGGTCGCGATGGGTTAGCCCTCCAACGGCGCGGTCGCCAATCGTCACTAAAAAGCGTTTGCTGGCCACGGTGGGGTGGCTCAAAACTTTCACCACCATGCTTTGAAGGTCAATACCCGTGAGGTCGATGGGTTTTTCAGACCGCTCCACACGTTTGACATCACGATGCATTTTGGGAGGCTTGCCGAGCAAGACATCCATGGGCATATCCACTGGTTGAGGCGATGCATCACCATCGGCTAAGACCAGCTGACGCTCTTCGGTTGCCACACCCACTACGGAGAACGGGCAACGTTCTCTCTCACAAAATGACTGAAATAGTGGGAACGATTCAGGCGCAATCGCCATGACATAGCGTTCTTGGCTTTCGTTGGACCAAATTTCTTTAGGCGATAAGCCCGATGCTTCTAGCGGTACTGCGCGTAAATCAAAGCGAGCGCCACGCCCTGCATCGTTAGTGAGCTCAGGAAATGCGTTTGACAAACCACCTGCCCCCACATCGTGAATAGCCAATATGGGATTGGATGCTCCCAAAGCCCAGCAATGGTTGATCACTTCTTGGGCTCGCCGCTCAATTTCTGGGTTACCGCGTTGTACGGAATCAAAATCTAAGTCTGCGGCATTGGTGCCACTGGCCATGGAGCTCGCTGCGCCGCCCCCCATTCCAATACGCATGCCTGGGCCACCGAGTTGGATGAGCAAAGTACCAGCTGGAAAAGCAATTTTTTTAGTTTGTTCGCTGTCAATAACCCCCAAACCGCCTGCGATCATGATGGGTTTGTGATAACCGCGTACAACACCAGCGACTTCTTGTTGGTATTCACGGAAATACCCTAGCAAGTTAGGGCGTCCAAACTCGTTATTGAAAGCAGCCCCACCTAAGGGACCTTCGGTCATGATTTGCAAAGGACTGGCCATGTGTACTGGCTTGCCTAAAGCAAGCGCGCCATCGGATTCCCATAATTTGGAAACAGTAAAACCCGTCAAGCCAGCCTTGGGTTTTGAGCCACGACCAGTAGCGCCTTCATCACGTATCTCACCACCATTGCCCGTCGATGCACCTGGAAAAGGTGAAATGGCAGTGGGATGGTTATGGGTTTCCACCTTCATCAACACATGCTGAGTAGCTAGCTGAGTTTGATAAAGCGGAAGGTCTTTGCCATTATTCGGCGCAACAAATCGCTCTACACCATGGCCCTGCATGATGGAGGCATTGTCTGAATAGGCGACAACCGTAAATTGCGGACTTGCTTTTTCGGTATGGCGAATCATGCCGAACAAGCTATCGGGTTGCGCTTGTCCGTCAATCGTGAATTCAGCATTAAAAATCTTGTGACGGCAATGCTCGCTATTGGCTTGCGCAAACATCATGAGTTCGACGTCGGTAGGGTTACGTTTGAGCTGGGTAAACGAATGAACTAAGTAATCAATTTCATCCTCAGCCAACGCCAGTCCCCAGCGCTTGTTGGCTTCTTGAAGCGCCATCTTGCCACCCGACAAAATATCGACTTGCTCCATCGGGGCGGCTTCGAGCTCTGTAAATAAAGTTAACGCCTCTTCTCTTTTGCTCATGACAGATTCGGTCATTCTGTCGTGAAGTACATCCGCTATGGCAGCTAGTTGATGAGATGTGAGCGTAGTCTTGCTAAGCAAACTATCTTTGAGGACGACATGAAACTCCGTGATACGTTCGATACGTTTGACTTGTATGCCACAGTTATGCGCAATGTCGGTAGCTTTGGAGGCCCATGGAGACACAGTCCCGACCCTTGGAGTTACCACGATTAACGAGCCTGCATACTTTTCTAAAGGTTGTTCTCCATAAGTGAGCAATGCAGCAAGGGTTTTTTGTGCATTAGATTGGAGAGGATCGGTTGATGCTGCTAAGTGCACATAGCGTGCATGCAAGTCTGTGATTTGGGGAGAGATTGCTTGTAAGAGCGGCAATATTTGCTGGATGCGAAATGGACTGAGGGCGTTTCCACCTTCGAAAATACTGATATGCAGTGACACAGAAACCCTTGGGGAGATGTCGAAATGGGATAATTGTGGCATGACGATTACCTACAAAGACGCTTCTGGCATTCACGGGATGCGCGTTGCTGGAAAACTAGCTTCAGAAGTTCTGGATTTCCTCACACCCCATGTCGTAGCGGGTGTGACCACTAATCAACTTGATCAATTGGCCTACGACTACATCACGCAAGTGCAACAAGCCATTCCTGCACCGTTGAACTACAACCCTAGTGGCGACAATCCTTACCCCAAGTCCATCTGTACGTCTATCAACCATCAGGTTTGCCACGGTATACCCAACGACAAGGCTCTAAAAAAAGGGGACATCGTCAATATTGACATCACGGTGATCAAAGACGGGTGGCATGGAGACACCAGTCGTATGTTTTTGGTGGGTGAATCGTCGATTGCTGCCAAGCGACTTTGCAAACTCACCTATGAAGCCATGTGGCATGGCATTTTGAAAGTCAAACCAGGTGCGCGTTTAGGCGATATCGGCTTTGCCATACAGCGCTTTGCCGAAGGGCATGGTTTTTCGGTAGTTCGTGAATTTTGCGGTCATGGAATCGGTCAAGTATTTCATGAAGAACCGCAGGTTTTGCATTACGGCAAGCCCGGAACCGGCGAAGAACTCAAGGCAGGAATGACCTTCACGATTGAGCCCATGATCAATGCCGGTAAAAAAGACATAAAGGAATTAGGTGATGGCTGGACTATTGTGACCCGTGATCATTCTTTATCAGCGCAATGGGAACACACTGTATTGGTAACAGAAACTGGATATGAAGTGTTAACGCTGTCTGAGGGAAGTCCAGCCTTACCAGAATTTGTTACGACCACGCATTGCTAGATTTCATGAATAGCGGCTTGAACCATACCTATCGCAAGGACAAGGCAGCCCTACTGGCTCAAAATTTAAACAAATCGGATACTGCGCGCAGTGTGCAAACTTTATTGCGTCGCCTGTGCATTTTGACTGACAGCAGTATTAAAAAGATTTGGCTAGAGACGGGGTTTGATGATCAAGTTTGTTTAGTTGCCGTAGGTGGTTATGGACGTGGCGCGCTTTACCCTTACTCAGATATCGATGTTTTGTTATTGTTGCCAAGTGGCGTATCTGCCGAAGAGAATCCTGTTTTAAAAGGTCAGATTGAACAATTTATCAGTGCTTGCTGGGATAACGGTTTAGAAATCGGTTCAAGCGTTCGCAATTTAGAAGAATGTATTCAGGAATCAAGTGCCGATATCACCATTCAAACCTCTTTACTAGAAGCAAGACGCATTGTAGGTAGTGCTTCGCTATTTAAGAAATTCAAAAACCAATATGACGAGGCAATGGATGCCAAAGCTTTTTTTGTTTCTAAAACATTAGAGTTACGCCAAAGGCACACCAAATTCGAAAATACGCCGTATTCCTTAGAGCCAAACGCAAAAGAATCTCCTGGCGGTCTTCGCGACTTGCAGATCATCCTCTGGACTGCGCGCGCAGCAAAGTTTGGTAATACTTGGGAAGACTTGTCTAGAAATGGCTTGGCAACAGCTTTTGAGGCACGTCAATTGAAGCGTAATGAAAATACGCTAGCACTCATCCGAAATCGCCTACATCTTCTTGCCAAGCGAAGAGAAGATCGCTTGGTATTTGATATGCAGCATGGCGTAGCGCAGAGTCTTGGGCTTGGGTATCAACCCGATGGCCAATTTAATGCCCGTCTAGCAAGCGAGTCGCTGATGCGTCGGTATTACTGGGCTGCCAAAGCGGTGACTCAGCTTAGCCAGATTCTTTTACTCAATATTGAAGAGCGGCTTAATCAAAAGTCCTATGAATTACGCCCCATCAACGAAAGGTTTGCCGAAAAATCAGGCATGCTGGAAGTCTTACAAGATGATTTGTATTCCAAGCAACCTCACGCCATTTTGGAGACTTTCCGACTTTTTCAGTCCAATGTCGAAATCAAGGGACTATCTGCCAGAACTTTACGTGCTCTCTACAACGCGCGTTCTGTGATGGATGCAAAATTTAGAACGGATCCCATCAATCGCCAGCAATTCATGGCGATATTGCAATCTCCCAGCGGTATCACGCATGCAATGCGATTGATGAATCAAACCTCAGTGCTAGGACGATATTTATGGGTTTTTCGTCGCATCGTCGGACAAATGCAACATGATTTATTTCATGTCTACACGGTTGATCAGCACATATTAATGGTTCTGCGAAACGTGCGGCGTTTTTTCATTGCGGAGCATGCCCATGAGTTCCCTTTTTGCTCCCAACTTGCGGCTGGATGGGATAAACCTTGGATTTTGTACATCGCAGCCCTTTTTCACGATATCGCCAAGGGACGCGGGGGCGATCACTCTCAACTAGGTCGTGTCGAGGTCAGAAGGTTTTGTAAAGATCACGCCATAGCCAAAGAAGATGCAAAGCTAATTGAATTTTTGGTAGCTGAGCATTTGACGATGAGTCATATTGCGCAAAAACAAGATCTTAGCGATGGGCAAGTGATCATGGATTTTGCTAAGCGCGTTGGCAACGAGCGCTATCTAACAGCCTTGTATTTGTTGACTGTTGCAGATATTCGAGGTACCAGTCCGAAAGTTTGGAATGCTTGGAAAGGAAAACTTCTCGAAGATTTATTTCGCTATACCGTCCGTACCTTGGGCGGTCGTGCGCCCGACGCCAATTCAGAAGTGGAATCACGTAAACGTGAAGCCTTGTCCATATTGGCGCTTTATGCCTTGCCGTTTGAGGCGCATAAAGATTTATGGGATACCTTAGACGTCGGTTACTTCATGCGACACGATGCTTCCGATATTGCTTGGCATACGCGTCAACTGTCTAAACAATTGATGGTGTCTAAATCTAAGACAGAACCAATGGGGGTGACTGTTCGTGCCAGGATGTCACCAGTGGGAGAAGGATTGCAAGTCATGGTGTATTCACCTGATCAGGCAGATTTATTTGCCCGCATTTGCGGTTACTTCGATCAAACTGGATTTAATATTTTGGATGCCAAAGTACATACCGCTGCAAATGGCTATGCCTTAGACACCTTTCAAGTAGTGACCCATTTCACCGAAGAACACTACCGAGATTTAATCAATTTGGTTGAAACTGGTATGACCCAGACAATTGCCTTATCAAAACCTCTGCCAACACCCAGCAAAGGCAGGATGTCTCGTCGTGTAAAGAGTTTTCCCATTACGCCACGCGTCTCTTTGCAACCAGACGAGCGTGGACAAAAATGGCTACTCAGTATTTCAGCAAGCGATCGTGTGGGTCTGCTCTACAGCGTTGCCAGTGTTTTAGCAAAACATAAAGTCAATTTGTTTTTGGCCAAAATAAGCACCTTAGGAGAGCGTGTAGAAGACACATTCTTAATTGATGGCGCGGTATTGCAGCAAAATAAAAAACAACTTGAAATAGAGACCGAGTTGCTGACTGTGCTTCAACCTTGATCTAGGTAGTTGGCGTGTGTTTCAAGCAGTTCCATAAACGCTGCTTCATCCAAAATTAAAACACCAAGTGATTGTGCTTTTTCTAATTTGCTTCCAGCCTCGGCACCCGCAACAACAGCATGGGTTTTTTTACTAACACTGCTTGCAACCTTTGCGCCTAGCATTTCCAATTTTGTTTGCGCATCGTCTCGCCCCATGGATTGCAAGGTTCCTGTTAGGACAAACGTTTGTCCTGTCAGTGGCAAACTTGCTCCTTCACTCGCAACACCTTCTTTCCAATGTACGCCACAGGCTTTGAGTTGCTCCACAACTTCACGATTGTGGGCTTGGTCAAAAAAGGTGCGAATGCTTTGTGCAACAGTTGGCCCTATATCGCTGACCTGTAAAAGCTGTTCCAAGGTGGCATCCATGATGGCGTCCATGGTTCCAAAGTGACGCGATAATTCTTTGGCCGTTGCTTCTCCCACATGCCGAATTCCCAATCCAAATAAAAATTTAGGAAGGGTTGTAGTTTTAGATTTTTCAATGCCCGCTAGTACTTTGGCAGCGGATTTTTCAGCCATTCGGTCCAATTGGCTTAAAGCAGATAAACCAAGTTTGTACAGATCAGGCAAGGTATTGACAATGCCAGTATCTACTAGTTGATCGACAAGTTTGTCACCTAGGTCTTCAATTTCGACGGCGCGTCTGTGCGCGTAGTGCAGTATGGCTTGTTTACGCTGGGCAAGACAAAACAAACCGCCTGTACAGCGGAAATCTGCCTCTCCTTCCTCTCGAACTGCAAGACTATTGCAAACAGGGCAATGACTTGGCATGGTGAAGATTTGGGCATCGTGTAGGCGTTTTTCCGTTACAACCGACACGACTTCAGGAATGACATCCCCTGCTCTTCTGACTACAACCGTATCTCCAACACGTACATCTTTTCGACGAACTTCATCTTCGTTGTGAAGCGTGGCATTGGTCACTGTCACGCCACCGACAAAGACAGGATTTAATTTCGCTACAGGGGTAAGTTTTCCTGTCCGCCCTACTTGTACTTCTATCGCTTGTACAGTCGTGAGTTCTTCTTGTGCAGGATATTTGTGCGCAACTGCCCAACGGGGTTCACGGGTAACAAATCCGAGTCGTTGCTGTGCTTCTATGCTGTTAACTTTGTACACCACGCCATCGATATCGAATGGCAAACTGTCTCGTTGCTTTGCAATTGCTTGATGAAATTCCACCAATCCCTGTGCGCCTTTCACACATTGTGTTTGTTTGGCTACAGGAAAGCCCCATTTTTTTAAACACTGCAAGATGTCGAAATGCGTAGCGAAACTCATCCCGCCATCGTTTGCCGGCGTGATATCGCCTAGACCATAAGCGAAAAAACTCAACGGACGTTGTGCTGCGATGGAGGAGTCAAGTTGTCGGACTGCGCCCGCTGCTGCATTTCTTGGATTGACAAAAGTTTTTTCATTTTTTTCACCGGCAGCAATGCGCGCACGCTGGCGGTTGTTCAATTCCTCAAAATCTGCACGAGAAATATAGATTTCTCCCCTAACTTCCAGAAGCTTCGGTGCATCTTCTGGCAGTCGCAATGGGATTTGACCAATGGTGCGTATGTTTTGAGTAACGTCTTCGCCCCACTCGCCATCACCACGTGTTGCAGCTTGCACTAAAACTTGATTCTCATAGCGCAAGCTCATCGCTAAACCGTCAAACTTCAACTCAGCTACGTATTCCACTAATTGATCGGATTCGCTTAATCCCAGATCTTTACGAATTCGCTCGTCAAAATGTTCGGCGCCGCTGGCTGATGTATCGGTCTCGGTACGAATACTGAGCATCGGCAAGGCGTGACGCACAGTTGTGAATTCATCAAGGGGTTTGCCCCCTACGCGTAGGGTTGGCGAATCGGGCGTTCGAATCTCTGGATAAGTTGCTTCTAAAAGTTGCAGTTCACTAAACAGTCGGTCATATTCCGCATCTGGAACCGTTGGTGCATCCAAAACATAGTATTGATGACCATAGGTATTGAGAAGTTCTCGCAACTCTAGAGCACGCGCCGCACTAGATTGGGCATCCATTAGCTAAACAAGCGTCTTGCTTGGACGGATCCAGCAGCTAAATCTCGAGCGTCCAAGGTGTCGTAAAGCGCTTGCAAATCTCTTGAAATAGAAGCGATTGCGGCTTGAGAAAGTGCTTGTCCATTGTCATCCGTAACAGCCCCATCCATCACGCGGGCAAGCTCATCTGCTGTACGAACCATACGCGCAAATGGTTCTTCTTCTCGACTGACTTGAGGGACATCTAATGAGAGTGTGAGCTCCCAAATAGCAGACTGTGCAGGGTCTTCCGACATAGCTGCTTGTGCGTCAAACGTCAAACCCAAAATGGGGGGTAAACCAACAGCTGGAGCAGGAACAACCATCCTGCCAGGTATGACACCTGCTACAAAACCCAAACGAGCAGCATTTTGTTGCACATAACCAGGGCTCCATGCTGTTTTGATGGCTTTGATGGTGAAACTCAACTGCGCATCATGAGCACTTGCGAAGCTATCGAGTTCCCGCGCACGCGCAACTTCATCGAGCATGTCTGGAAATTCGGGTGCGCCGTTGATCGCATCCGAAAAATGTTGAATTTTCAAAACAAATTCGGAGAACTCGATCTCATTCAAAGGGCCCATGCGATTAGCTAGTTGAACGCCCGCTTGAAAAGCGCTGTATCGCTGACTATTACGTGGTGGCTCCCATAACCCAGTTTCTGTGTGCAGGCCTTCCAAAATCAGTAATTTATTGCCAACCCGTCGTGAGGTCGGCATGGCAGCAAGCGTTGCCTCACCGGATATCGGGTGATCGATTTCAATTGCGGCAATGACATCGATCAGCGCATCTAAGCTGAGGCGTTTTTCTGAGGGGATTAGGTCAGGAGTGGCGATATCTTGCTCAGACTCAACTGGTGGCGTGCGCTTTGCTTCTGCCGCACGCTCAGCCGCTTTGGCTTTTTCGGCTGCAATTCTTTCTAGGTCAGCAGCGTTGGGCTCTCGTTGGGCATGCTTGGTCGCCTCTTGCATCATCGCTAACGCCATATCGTTCACCGGGTCATGTGACAAAGACGTTTGTTGCTGTATCGAGGAAGACACCTGCGAACTCGATCCTGAGGTAGTTTGCAGCGGGTCAAAAGTGGGCTCTTGAGGTCCATCAAATCTTGCTTGCGTAGGGTCCGCAGACTCAACAATCTCATCTTGTGCAACAGGATCAGCTTGGCGTGGTTTATTTTTTCGGGATGTCCAAGTGCTATGGGCAACCACCGCTGCCAGCACAACTCCCCCTGCAATTGCCAAACCGATTTGAAGATTACTCATGGCCTCAATGCGATCAAGCCGTATCCACCATTGAAATGGCTGATTCCATGTCGACTGCGACTATACGAGACACACCTTGCTCTTGCATGGTGACGCCGATCAGTTGCTCCGCCATTTGCATCGTGATCTTGTTGTGTGAAATAAACAAGAACTGCGTGCCTTTTGACATCGTTGTCACTAGTTTGGCGAAGCGTTCGGTGTTGGTGTCGTCCAATGGAGCGTCGACCTCATCGAGCAAACAAAATGGCGCAGGATTGAGTTGGAATATGGCAAAAACCAAGGCAATCGCGGTAAGCGCTTTTTCGCCACCAGATAAAAGATTGATACTTTGATTTTTCTTCCCAGGCGGTTGTGCCATCACTTGAACGCCAGAGTCCAAGATTTCTTCCCCCGTCATGACTAGGCGAGCATTACCGCCTCCAAAAAGTTCAGGGAACATTTTTCCGAAGTGCAGATTGACGCTATTGAAGGTTTCATCCAATAAGGCACGCGTTTCAGCATCAATTTTTCGGATGGCGTCTTCCAGTGTGTTCATGGCCTCGGTCAAATCGGCTGACTGCGCGTCTAAGAATGACTTTCGCTCAGTCGCTGCCGTGAGTTCGTCTAAAGCCGCCATGTTGACAGGGCCTAAGGCTTGGATTTCGCGTTGTAAGCGGTCAATCTCAGACTGCAAACCTGTTAATCGAACATTGTTTTCTGAAATGGAAAGAGCAAGAGCCTCTAGATCAGCAGCGTTATCGATCAATAGCTGGTGGTACTGTTCAAAACCCAAACGAGCAGCTTGTTCTTTGAGTTGTAACTCGGTGATGCGCTGACGCATAGGGTCGAGCTCACGCTCTAACCGCAGACGGTGTTCATCGCTTGCTCGCAATTTGGCTGTCAGGTCATCGTATTCACTGCGTTTGGCCGCTAACGCTGCTTCGCGTTCCAATTTCACATTGAGTGCAGCTTGCAATCCAGATTGCGCCGTAGCATCAGACAGACGGGAGAGGTCTTCCAGTACCAGCTGTTCTTCTTGCGCAATGGAGGCAGATTGCTGCTGGGCAGTTTCAATGATGCGTTTGAGTTCTGCTTCGCGCGTCGATAAACTTCTCTTTGCAAAGTCAGTTTCTTGAGCTTGGCGCTCTAGTTCACGCTGTTTCTCGCGTGATGTATTGAAGCTTTGTTGCGCTTGAATAACCGTTTCATCCAATTGAGCGTGGCGCTCTTGGGCGTCTGCCAACTGCATATCTAAGGCTTCAAACTCTTCTTGGGCTCGTGCTCTGCGATTGTTTAGCTCAATCAATTGGGCCTCAACTTCGCCCAAGTCCAAGCCAATTTGATCGACTCGGGAACGTGTTTGCTCAGCGATTTGGGTCAGTCTTAAAAGCTCAACCTCTGCCTCATGCACAGCGGCTTGCGCCATGGTGGACTCTGCGCGGACTTGGACCAAACTCTGCGATGCTTCACGATACGCATGCTCGCTTCGAGCGAGCGTCTGACGAGCTTCTTCGGTTATCAAGGCTTGTGCTTTCAGGCTCTTGTCCAAGTTTTCAATTTCTTGGGAACGTGCTAGGAGTCCTGCTTGCTCGTTGTCTTGCGCATAAAAACTCACGCTATGGGCGGTTACCGCATGTCCTTGGGGAACATAAATTGCCTGGCCGGGCTTGAGTTGATTTCGCTTTGCCAAGGCTTGACCTAGATCGGGCGCAACAAAACAACCTTGCAACCACTCTCCCATCAAAGCTTTGTGGCCAGCGTCGTTCAAACGTAATAAATCTGAAAGACGTTGCAAGTCTCCAGTGGGAGTATCAAGCGCTGCATTGGCTGGGGCGAAAAAGGTGAGTTTTGATGGAGGGGCATCTGCAGCGAAACCACTCACCATTTCTAGCTTACTGATTTCAAATGCAGAAAGCCTTTCTCGAAGTGCAGCTTCTAGCGCGTTTTCCCAGCCACCTTGAATATGGATACGTTGCCACAAGGCTTGCAGTCCGTCCAACCCATGCGAAGCCAACCAAGGCTTGAGTTTGTCGTTGGTCTGAACCTTAGATTGAAGGGCCTGGAGGGCTTGTAAGCGGGCAGATAAATCAGCGTTTTTGGCCTGTTCTGTATTGACGTTGTTTTGTGCTTGATTTCGAGCTTCGTCTAGTTGTGGAACTTGTCCTTGTAAGGCTTCAAATTGCGCTGTCTTTGTTTGGGCATTGGCTTTAGCATCTTGGAGTTGAGCTTTGAGTTGTTCAATTTTTTGCAGATCGGGTGCATTCAAGGATTGCTGGTCATTTTTGAGCCGTTCCTTGCGCAATTCCAATTGTTTGCTTTGCTCTTCGATATTGCGCTGGTCTGCCGCAAGCACCTGGATACGTTGCTGAACTTGGGAAACAGCGTTACGTTGATCGTTTGCTCGGGTTTGAGCGCCCTCAAGGGCTTTTTCTTGCTCAGGCAAAGTAAGTTGGACTTGTTCAATTTGCGCGAGCAGGGTCGATGCTTGCGTTTCTGCTTCTGCAATTTTGTCGGAGAGCTGAGAGATTTCTTGCGCTGCCTGCTCGCTTTGTTGTGTCCATTGCTGGATTTGTTCTTTCATTTGCGCGAGTCGAGCCTGCGCCCGCTGGCGACTTTCGACGACAAAGCGGATCTCCGCCTCGAGTCGACCCACCTCAGCGCTGGCTTCATACAAAGCCCCCTGAGATTGGTTGACTTGATCCCCTGCGGCGTAATGCGCTTGGCGAATAGTCTCTAAATCTGCCTCAATATGTCGTAAGTCAGCTAAACGAGACTCCAACTCAGTGACGGATTTGTCAACTTGGTTTTTGATAGTGGTTTGATCTGCCTCAGCGTCAGCACGCTTTAAAAACCAGAGTTGCTGTTGTTTGAGCGTGACGTCCGATTGCAAAGTGTTGAAACGTTGCGCAACTTCCGCTTGTTTTTCAAGTTTTTCGAGATTAGAGGTAAGTTCACGCAAGATATCCTCAACACGCGTCAAGTTCTCACGGGTGTCACTCAAGCGGTTTTCAGTTTCTCGGCGACGCTCTTTATATTTGGATACGCCAGCGGCTTCTTCTAAAAAT
Organism: uncultured Bordetella sp.; assembly: GCA_964343725.1. Taxonomy (GTDB): domain Bacteria; phylum Pseudomonadota; class Gammaproteobacteria; order Burkholderiales; family Burkholderiaceae_C; genus Limnohabitans. Next base: position 6,069 of record CAYFLF010000016.1, on the reverse strand, counting down.
AAGCGTAGTTCTTCTGGCTTTGATTCAATGATCCGGCTGATCGTGCCTTGGCCAATGATGGCGTAAGCCCTTGGACCTAAACCGGTGCCTAAAAAGACGTCCTGAACGTCTCGGCGACGGACTGGCTGGTTATTGATGTAGTAACTACTGGTGCCATCACGCGTTAAAACGCGCTTAACAGCGATTTCTGTGAATTGACTCCACTGGCCACCCGCACGGTAGTCAGAATTGTCAAAAACCAGCTCTACGCTGGAGCGACTAGCCGCTTTGCGGCTGGTTGTACCGTTGAAAATAACATCTTGCATCGAGTCACCACGTAACTCGCTGGCTCGACTTTCACCCAAAACCCAGCGTACTGCGTCCATGATGTTGGACTTGCCGCAACCGTTGGGGCCCACGACCCCAACCATTTGGCCAGGCAATAGGAAATTCGTGGGTTCTGCAAATGATTTGAAACCCGATAACTTAATTGAATTCAGACGCACCGAAAAACCTCTTTTAACTAGGTATGCATCATAAAGCGTTCAGACGAGCTCGAACCTGGGTTAACAACAGCTCTAAATTTGGTACCAAGGTAGTAAATTGGGATTTTGTGAGTTCAAAAGGCTGTTGCCTTGATCTTGCATAAAGGTCGATTACAGAACCACCTAATGAATCTCCTGTGAACATAGGCAAAAAGCCTTTGAGGGCATGAAGCGCATGCTCGGCCTTTTGCGTGTTTCCATTGGTGAAAGCGGCGTCTAGTTCTAACAGTTCCTGGGCCAAACTGTGCTCAAAAGTAACTAGAAGTTGCTGTAACTGCTCTGGTTCTTTGGCAAATTCTTTGGCGCGCGTTAAATCAAGCATTTGAGACATAGTAAGGAGGTCAATCAGTAGGTTGATGCTTAAGGATAATAGCAGTCATGAATCCACTATTAGAGAGACTTCAGCCCTACCCATTTGAGCGGTTGAAACAACTTTTTTCTACTGTTAGCCCTTGCGCAAAATATGCTCCGATCAGCCTTGGTATTGGTGAACCTCGGCACGCAACCCCTCAGTTGGTACTAGACGCGCTTGCCAGTTCTACTGAGGCATTAAGTTCCTATCCTGCAACAGCGGGTCTGCCTGCGATGCGTCAATCTTGCGCGAATTGGATACAAAGACGCTATGGCTTGACATTAAACCCTGACACACAAATTTTGCCAATCAATGGTTCTAGGGAAGCCTTGTTTGCTTTTGCCCAAACGGTTGTCGATAGCTCTAAGAGCGGAGCTACGGTGGTATGCCCTAACCCTTTCTATCAAATCTACGAAGGAGCAGCTTTGCTTGCGGGGGCGCAAACCTATTACGCGCCAAGTGATCCTGCATTAAATTTCAATGTCGATTGGTCAAAAGTTCCAGAAAGTATCTGGAAGACAACCCAGTTGCTGTTTGTGTGCTCTCCCGGTAACCCAACAGGTTCGGTCATGCCCTTAGCAGACTGGCAAACACTTTTTGATTTAAGCGATCGGTATGGTTTCGTCATTGCCAGTGACGAGTGCTACAGCGAAATTTATTTCAGAGAAGAAGCGCCGTTGGGTGGGCTGGAGGCTGCGAATAAATTAGGTAGAACGGATTACAAAAATCTAGTGGCCTTCACCAGCCTTTCCAAACGTAGCAATGTGCCTGGTATGCGAAGCGGTTTTGTAGCGGGTGATGTCGCCCTTCTTAAGCAATTTTTGCTCTATCGCACTTATCACGGAAGCGCTATGAGTGGCATGGTGCAAGCCGCCAGCATTGCTGCTTGGAATGACGAGGACCATGTGGTAGCCAATCGAGAGATGTATCGTCAAAAATTCGCTGCTGTTACACCCTTGTTGGCGCAAGTGTTAGACGTTAAGTTGCCAGACGCGGGTTTTTATCTGTGGGCGGCTGTTCCCGGCGGAGATGACCAAGCTTTCGCAAGGGATCTTTTGGCTCAATACAATGTCACGGTTCTGCCTGGTAGCTTTCTCGCGCGTGAGTCTCAGGGCTTCAATCCAGGTGCTGGGCGCATTCGCATGGCCTTGGTTGCTGAATCCCAAGAGTGCATGCAAGCCGCACAACGCATTGTTGAATTTGTTCAACACCTCTAAATCCTTTTCACTATTTAAAAGATCAACCATGACCGCACAACTTCAATCCATCATTGACACCGCTTGGGACAACCGCGCTTCCATCAACTCCACCAACGCATCTCAAGAGGTTCGCGATGCGGTAGAACACGTGATAGCTGAAATGAATGCTGGCCGTATGCGGGTGGCGACCCGCCAAGCGGTGGGTCAATGGACAACGCACCAGTGGATCAAAAAAGCGGTGTTGCTGTCTTTCCGTCTAAAGGACAACGAAGTCATCAAAGCGGGCGATTTGGGTTTTTATGACAAAGTGCCCACAAAGTTTGCGCATTTGAGCGAAGAAGAAATGAAAGCCAGCGGTGTTCGCGTGGTACCGCCCGCTGTTGCGCGCCGCGGTAGCTATATCGCCAAGGGCGCGATTCTCATGCCTAGCTATGTCAACATTGGCGCTTACGTGGACGAAGGGACTATGGTCGATACATGGGCTACCGTAGGTTCTTGCGCTCAAGTTGGTAAAAACGTTCATTTGTCTGGTGGTGTGGGTCTAGGTGGCGTACTCGAACCCGTTCAAGCCAACCCCACCATCATTGAAGACAACTGCTTCATTGGTGCCCGCTCAGAGGTCGTAGAAGGCGTGATTGTGGAAGAAAACTCTGTGATTTCGATGGGTGTCTATATCGGTCAAAGCACCAAAATTTATGATCGCGCAACTGGCGAAGTAACGTACGGTCGTATTCCAGCAGGTTCTGTTGTGGTTTCGGGTAATTTACCCAGTGCAGATGGCAAATACAGTTTGTACTGCGCGGTGATTGTGAAACGCGTGGACGCGCAAACCCGTGCAAAAACTTCTTTGAACGATTTATTACGCGACTAATTTTTTGCCGACATGTCTCGTACCATTGCCCTCACTGAGCAACTCATTGCGCGTCCTTCTGCAACGCCTGAAGATGCTGGCTGTTTAGAGTTAATTGCGTCGTATCTTGCACCTTTGGGTTTTGAGTGCGAACGCTTAGACAGTGGGCCCGAATCATTTCGTGTCAGTAATTTGTGGGCCATTAAACGCAGCACGCATCCTGATGCCAAAACATTGGTATTTGCTGGCCACACGGATGTAGTCCCAACTGGGCCGATTGCACAGTGGCATAGCGACCCTTTCACGCCAACCCACCGAGACGGTAAGTTGTTTGGCCGTGGTAGCAGTGATATGAAAACCTCTCTCGCTGCCATAGTGATTGCCATTGAAGAATTCTTGGCGGTGCAGCCAAACCCTGCTTTCAATGTTGCAGTGCTTTTCACCAGCGATGAAGAGGGCCCTGCTGTAGACGGTACTGTCACTGTGTGTGAGACATTGAAGACCCGCGGTGAAAAACTTGACTGGTGTGTTGTGGGTGAACCCACATCGGTAGAGCGCACCGGAGACATGATCAAAAACGGACGCCGTGGCACCTTGAGCGGCAAGCTGACCATCAAAGGCATTCAAGGCCATATTGCTTACCCGCAGTTAGCCCTCAACCCGATTCATGCATTTGCACCTGCAATGGCTGAATTAGCGCAGAAGGTTTGGGACGAAGGTAACGAATTTTTTCAACCCACTTCCTGGCAAATCAGTAATATTCACGCCGGTACGGGTGCTGGCAATGTCATTCCTGGGGAATGCGTTGTGGATTTCAACTTCCGTTTTTCTACAGAATCCACCGTAGAAAAATTACAAAAGGGAGTAGAAGATGTGTTGGTGCGCTACAAACTGAACTATGTACTCCATTGGACCGTAGGTGGTTTACCGTTTCTAACCAGACCAGGTGAATTGGTACAAGCTGTACAAGCTGCGATTGCCGATGAGACGGGTATTCAAACTCAGCTCTCTACGACGGGTGGCACCAGTGATGGTCGTTTCATTGCGCAAATATGCCCACAAGTGATTGAATTGGGCCCACCCAATGCGAGCATACATAAGATTGATGAGCACGTTGCCATAACAGATATAGAACCTCTCAAAAATATCTACCGACGCGTTTTGGAGCGATTAAACAGCATTGCCTCTGGTACCGAACACCGTGTGCAATGACGTCACGCCAAAGACTGAGCGCATTAATCGCTGACTATGCCGCCCAACTAGAAAATGCCCACCTGCATGAGGGCTTGAGTTTTGGGCACGGCACGACCAATGCACACGACGAGGCAGCGTGGTTGGTTTTATGGAAGCTTGGACTACCACTTGATACTGATTTCACAGACGAAGCACTAAATGTATGGGTTGATGCTACGGAAATTGCCAAAGTTCAGCAATTAATTGCCCAACGTATTGAGACGCGCAAGCCTGCGGCTTATTTAACGCAAGAAGCGTGGTTAGAAGGTGTTTCTTTTTATGTAGATGAACGCGCCATTATTCCGCGCTCATTGATTGCCGAAGTCTTAGTTTCTGGCGCTATTGATCCTTGGCTATCCACCAATACCCAACAGGTATTAGATATGTGTACCGGCAACGGCAGTTTGGCTGTTCTTGCCGCCCTAGCCTATCCAGATGTTCATGTGGTGGGCAGTGACATCAGTGCGCAAGCGTTAGAGGTTGCTCAAGTGAATGTGAAACGCCATGCATTACAAGAACGCGTGCAGTTGGTCTTGTCAGATGGGTTTACAAACATTCAAAACAAGTTTGATCTCATATTGTGCAACCCGCCTTACGTCAATAGCCAAAGCATGGCGGCGCTACCAAAAGAATATGTTTGTGAGCCAGCCTTAGCGTTAGATGGTGGCCCGGACGGCATGCGTTTTATCTCGCATTTGTTGCATGTTACGCCTGAATACATGCAACCAGATGCCGTTTTGGTTTTAGAGATCGGCAATGAACGTGATTTTTTTGAAGCTGCATTTCCTCAACTGGATGTAGTTTGGTTGAGCACCAGTGCGGGTGATGACCAAGTCCTTTTGTTAACGCGACAGGCAATCATTCTTCATAACGCCAACACATGATTACCTTAAAAAATATTGTTTTACGCAGAAGTGCCAAGGTCTTACTGGATAACGCATCTGTCACGATCAATCCATCTGAGAAAGTGGGTTTAGTTGGACGAAACGGTGCAGGAAAGTCCACTCTTTTTGGCCTCTTAAACGGTAGTTTGCAAGAAGATGCGGGTGAATGCTACATACCAGCGCAATGGCGGATCGGCCAAGTGGCACAAGACATGCCAGAGACGAGCCAAAGTGCGACTGAATTTGTGATTGAAGGCGACAGCGTTTTATGCGATGCACGACAAGAGGTTGCCGCCGCAGAGGCCAGTGGCGATGGTGATCGAATGGGCCACGCCTATATGGCACTTTATGACGCTGGCGAGCATGACGCACCAGCCCGCGCGCAATCTTTGATATTGGGCCTTGGCTTTAAAACAACCGAACTAGACAACCCCGTCAACAGTTTTTCAGGTGGTTGGCGTATGCGCTTGCAATTGGCGCGAGCGTTGATGTGCCCGTCTGATTTACTTTTGCTGGATGAGCCCACCAACCACTTAGATCTTGACGCCTTGGTGTGGTTAGAAGCATGGCTCAAGCGTTACGAAGGAACGGTGGTGGTGATTAGCCATGATCGTGAATTTTTAGATGCCGTCACCAATGTCACCTTGCATATTGATGCCGCTAAGTTGGTGCGTTACGGTGGAAATTACAGCAAATTTGAAGACATGCGCGCTGAGCAAATGGAGCTACAGCAGAATGCTTTTGCTAAACAGCAAGACAAGATTGCGCATTTACAAAAATTTATTGCACGTTTTAAAGCCAAAGCTAGCAAAGCCAAGCAAGCCCAAAGCCGTGTCAAAGCCCTAGACCGGATGGAAAAAATTGCACCGCTATTAGCAGATGCGGACTTTAGTTTTGAGTTCAAAGAGCCTGCTAATTTGCCCAACCCTATGCTGTCTATGCAAGGTGTGTCATTTGGTTATCCACCCTTGTCGGATGCACCAGAAGGCACACCATCCACCGTCATTGTGCAAAAAGTGAACCGTTC
>CAYFLF010000015.1:0-18339 GCA_964343725.1 uncultured Bordetella sp. | reverse complement strand
GATCCATCACCTTCAACCCCGTTTTATCTGAACAATTCAAAGCTTTCTTTGAACGTACAGACACATTTGGGTTGGGTGTCTGCAATGGCTGTCAAATGTTCGCTGAATTAGCAGAGATTATTCCGGGCGCACAAGACTGGCCGCGTTTTACGACCAATCAAAGCGAGCGATTTGAAGCTCGCTTGTCGATGGTGGAAGTACTAGATTCACCCAGTTTGTTTTTTGCCGGAATGGCGGGGTTGCGCATGCCTATTGCAGTTGCACACGGAGAGGGGTTTGCCAATTTCAGAAGTCGCGGAAACGAAAAAGCCGTGCTACCCGCCATGCGATTTGTGGACAACCAAGGGCACGCAACAGAGCGCTATCCATTCAACCCCAATGGAAGCGCAGGCGGTTTAACAGCGGTCACTACGGCAGATGGCCGTTTCACAGCCATGATGCCGCACCCAGAGCGGGTCTTTCGGAATGTGCAAATGAGTTGGACGAACTTAGAAGCCACAGGCGGCTTAAATGCGTTAAGCCCTTGGATGCAGATATGGCGCAATGCGCGCAAGTGGATAGGCTAAACCCCTGCCTAGCCTTTGTAGAGAAGATTTATTCGATTTTTGCCTTGGCGCGCATTTCTTGCTGAAAATTAGCCATGCGTTGTTGCTGTAACTGTTGCAAGATTTGCGGCTTGACATCTTCCAATTTAGGCAATTGGGCCTCACGAATATCGTCGAGACGGATGATGTGAAAACCAAACTGGCTTTTGACAGCAGAAGGGCTGGTCTCACCCTTTTTCAAAGCCACCATCGCATCTGAAAATTCTTTGACAAAGTTACCTGGCGCAGCCCAATCAAGGTCGCCGCCTTTAGAACCGGAGCCTGGATCCTTGGATTGCTTCTTGGCCAAGTCATCAAATTTGGCACCTTTTTTCAAGCTGGCGTAGATAGCTTTTGCTTGGTCTTCTGTTTCTACCAAGATATGGCGTGCGCGGTACTCTTTACCACCATTGGCAGCTACAAATTTGTCGTATTCAGCTTTGACATCTGCATCGGTGACGGCGTTTGATTCTTGGAACTTAGAAAACAACTCACGAATCAAAATAGTTTGACGCGCTAATTCAAGTTGCGCTTTGAAATCGTCGGTTGCATCCAAGCCACGCTTTTGGGCTTCCTGCATGAATATCTCGCGCGCAATGACTTCTTCTTTGATTTGCGCTTCTACGTCGGGGGTAATAGGTCGACCAGAGCGAGCTACTTGCTGGGCTAGGGCATCCATACGGGTTTTAGGAACAGCTTTGCCGTTCACAATTGCTAAGTTTTGGGCTTGTGCACCAGTTGTCAGCGTCAATAAAACAGCAGCTGTGGCGACAGCGTGAAGAAGATGTTTTTTCATGAAATATCTCAGGAGGGTTTGTCTACGATCTCGATGGCCAAGGCATGCAAACCTTGGTCAATGAATTCTTGTAATGCATCATACACAAGGCGATGCTTGGCAACCCTAGGGCGTCCCTCAAATTGAGGGCTAGCAATACGTACGCGAAAGTGGGTGCCAGCACCCGTGCCATTGCTACCCGAATGTCCAGCATGCTGTGCACTTTCGTCCTCAACTTCTAGAAAGCTTGGTTGGAGTCTTTGGGATAAGCGTTCATGCACGCCATGCGCGGTAATGTTCATGGCGTTTCCTCAGGTTCTTTCATATGGCGACTCAAAAAAACGCCTTGAAGCACGACAAATATCAACATCAATCCCAAGCCGCCAAATAGCTTGTAGCTGACCCATGTGTCCGTGTCAAAGTTGTAAGCGACCCAGAGGTTGATAACACCCATTAGTAAAAAGAAACCCGCCCAAGCATGAAGTAAGCGTAACCAAATTTCTTCAGGAAGTTCTAATTGCGAAGACATTAATGCTTGAATGAAATTACGTTTGAATATGAAATATCCAACCCAAAGCGCAATACACATTAACCAATACAGTACCGACGGCTTCCACTTGATAAAGGTTTCGTCTTGTGTGACCAAAGTCGCGCCACCAAAGACCACAATAACTGCCAAGCTCACCCACTGCATGGTGTCGACACGGCCATTTTTAAATCGCATCCACGTTATTTGAAGCACTGTTGCAGCAATAGCAACAGCGGTTGCAGCATAAATTCCGTATGCTTTAAAAACAATAAAAAATAAGACGATAGGAAAGAAATCTATAAAAAACTTCATAGAGAGCTAAATCAATCTGGTTTGAAATCAAGCGAAGCAGAGTTCATACAGTATCTGAGTCCTGTTGGTGCGGGTCCATCAGTAAACACATGACCAAGGTGCGCACCACATTCGCTGCATACAGTTTCAACCCGCACCATGCCGTGTGAGGTATCACGTTTTTCTGTGATGGCTGTTGGATTTGCTGCTTGACTAAAACTAGGCCAACCGCAACCAGCATCAAATTTAGTAGACGCATCAAACAACAGAGCATTACAACAAATGCAATGGTAGGTGCCGATTTTCCAATGGTCTTCATACTTACCACTGTATGGTCTTTCTGTCGCGGCCTTGCGCGTGACATCAAAAGCGACAGGTTCTGCATTTTTGGCGGCCAAGATGGCTTTCCATTCAATATCCGTTTTTTGTATTTTCATGATGAGCAACTTATTTCTATGTCTGCAGCCCAATCTGGTGCAAGAGCCGCCCAGGCTTCATGCTCTGGATGTTCTTCAAATGGGGATTGCAAAACTTTTAGCAAGGACTGCACCATACTGTAATCCCCATTTTTGGCTTGACGGATAGATAACTCCCCTAAATGGTTTCGTAAAACATATTTTGGATTGACTTGCAACATTTGCATGCTAGCTTGACGCTTGTCAGACGTAGCAAGTCGCTTCAAGTAGCTTTGTACCCAATTGTCAAATTCCCCACGATGGATGAATAAATCTCTGACTGGATCAAATGCATGGTTAGAAGTAACCGAGTCAGCTACGCTATGACTTAATTGACGCCAAAACACTGGGTAATCTACACGTTCTTTGTCCATAAGCGTCAGAATTTCTTGTATCAAACGCCGGTCGTCTTCATGTTCGTCTTGAAGACCGAGTTTTGAACGCATCTTTGAATCGTAAGCTTTGGGGTAAGTAGATTTGAAGCGATCTAATTCCAAGATAGCTTGATCTTGATCTTCAATGATGGGCAAAAGTGCTTGTGCCAAACAATACAGATTCCAATAAGCAATTTGTGGTTGCCGTGCATATGCGTAACGCCCTTGGGTATCTGAATGGTTACAAATGTGGTTGGCGTTAAATCCGTCTAAAAACTGAAACGGCCCGTAGTCCAGTGTCAAACCTAAGATGCTCATATTGTCAGTGTTCATCACCCCGTGACAAAAGCCTACGGCCTGCCAATCCGCCATCAGCGTAGCGGTTCTTTGCGTAACTTCCCCGAGAAAGGATAGTGCTAGTTGTTTGTCGTCACACGCTTGCTCTGCCAAGTGAGGCATATGTGCTTGCGTGACGTGATGCAACAGCATACGTACAGATTGCGTGTTTCCTATTGATGCGAAGTGCTCAAAGTGCCCAAATCTGATAAAGCTTGGGCTGACACGGGTAACCACCGCCGCAGATTCGACCTCTTCGCGGTATACCTTTTCTGGTGAACCTGTGACACACAGCGCCCGAGTGGTGGGGATTCTGAGTCCAAACATGGCCTCGCTGCATAAAAACTCTCGAATACTGGATCGCAAGACGGCGCGACCATCGCCTCTGCGCGAATATGGGGTGGGTCCAGCCCCTTTGAGTTGAATGTCTTCGATTCCCTTTGGGGTTTGAATTTCGCCTAGGCTGATGGCTCTCCCATCACCTAGTTGACCAGCCCATACGCCGAATTGATGCCCGCTGTAAACACTAGCCTTTGGGTGACTTCCCTCCATTAAGAGGTTCCCAGCCATGGCAAGGAGAAAAGATTCATCACTAAATAGCTCTTTGGGTAGCCCTAGGTCCTGTAGCAGTTTTTCGTTTTGAGCAACCCAATAAGGTGCAGGTAATGGTGTTGGGGGACAAATCGTTGAAAACTGGGGGCCTAAATTACTGAAACAGGGATTCCAGTTGAAAGTAGCGTGCGTCATAGCTTGCATTGTGGCTTGTGTCGGGAAATCCATGAGGTCTTTTTTGTTCAGCCTATTTGAAAACTTGATAAGTCTTGGCACAATGATCTATCAAAAAAGCACGGTCGTGCCAAAATTTTTTATTAGGAGATTCGCGTGTTAGGTTTAATGCAAAAGCAATCTTTACTCATTTCTGATTTGATTGAGTTTGCTGAGCGCCATCACGGTGACGGGGAAGTGGTCTCTCGTAGAGTTGAAGGTGATATTCACCGATATACATGGTCAGATGTAAGCCGACGAGCCAGGCAAGTTGCCAATACCTTAGATGCAGCTCAATTAGCCTTTAGTGACCGCGTGGCCACACTTGCATGGAATGGCTATCGCCATTTGGAACTCTATTTCGGAGTAAGTGGGAGTGGGCGAGTGCTCCACACCATCAATCCGCGCTTACATCCAGACCAAATTTCTTGGATAGCCAATCATGCCGAAGACAAAGTTCTTTGTTTTGACATGACCTTCATGCCCATCATTCAGGCCATTCACACAAAGTGCCAAACCATTGGGCAATGGGTGGCCATGTGCGATGCAGATAAATTACCAACTGACAGTGGCATTCCCAACCTCATTAGCTATGAAGCCTGGATTGGCAATCAATCCACTGAGTACCAATGGCCTAGTTTTGATGAGAACTCTGCTTCGAGTATGTGTTACACAAGCGGCACGACTGGCAACCCCAAGGCGGCTCTCTATAGCCACCGATCGACCATCTTGCATGCCTACGCAGCTGCTCTGCCTGACGTGATGTGTATATCTGCACGTGATGCCATATTGCCTGTTGTCCCCATGTTTCACGTCAATGCATGGGGAATTCCCTACAGTGCGGCTCTAACGGGTGCCAAATTGGTATTTCCAGGTGCAGGCATGGACGGAAAATCCATCTACGAACTGATTGAGGGCGAGAGCGTTACTTACGCAGCAGGTGTCCCTACGGTATGGCAAATGCTTTTGACCCACATGAAAGCCAATAATTTGAAGTTCTCCACCTTAAATCGCACGGTCATTGGAGGTTCTGCCTGCCCACCCGCCATGATTCAGACCTTCCGAGAAGACTACGGGGTTGAGGTTTTACATGCGTGGGGGATGACTGAGCTAAGCCCCCTCGGAACGCTTTGCACATTGAAAAACAAACACCTCAAATTGCCTGAAGCCGAACAAATGAAAATTCGACTCAAACAAGGCCGAGTTATTTTTGGTGTGGACATGAAGATTGTTGACGATTCGGGAAAAAATTTACCCCATGATGGCAAGGCATTTGGCGATCTTTTGGTGAAAGGCCCTTGGGTTGTCGCCGAGTATTTCAAAGGTGAGGGTGATTCACCCTTGGTCAAAGACTCAAACGGTATTGATTGGTTTCCAACAGGCGATGTCGCCACGATTGACCCAGATGGCTACATGCAAATTACCGATCGCAGCAAAGACGTCATTAAATCGGGTGGCGAATGGATCAGCTCGATTGATATTGAAAACATAGCTGTTGCGCATCCCAGTGTGCTGATGGCCGCTTGTATTGGAGTGAAGCATCCTAAATGGGACGAGCGTCCCATAGTGGCGGTGGTCAAAAAACCAGATGCACAAGTTACGCGGGAAGAATTACTTGCCTTTTATGAGGGTAAAACTGCGAAGTGGCAAATTCCAGACGATGTGGTCTTTGTCGATAGCATTCCACTTGGCGCGACTGGAAAAATGTTGAAAACAAAATTGCGAGAACAATTAAAGGACTACGCACTACCAAATTCATAAACCAATTAGTGCATTCCCTAGATGCATTCCAAGTAAACCCTGTAAACATAGATTGTTTGATTAATATGAAGGAGATCGATATGAAATTTGCACAAAAACTGATTGCAACAGCTGCACTGGCAACATTGAGTTCTGTTGCTTTTGCGCAGGCAGGAGAAACTGTCAAGATTGCCTGGATTGACCCACTCTCTGGATTAATGGCGCCTGTTGGCTCTAATCAATTAAAGACATTTCAATTTTTTGCTGAGAAATTCAATGCTAACAATCCAGCCAAAGTTAAATTTGAAATCGTAAGCTTTGACAACAAACTCAGCCCTGCGGAAAGCTTAAATGCCATGCAGGCTGCCATAGACCAAGGGATTCGCTACATCTCGCAGGGTAATGGCTCTTCCGTTGCTGGTGCAATCATTGAAGCAGTCAACAAACACAATGAGAGAAACCCAGGTAAGGAAGTTATCTTCCTAAATCACTCTGCGGTTGATCCTGATTTCACCAACAGTAAATGCAGTTTCTGGCATTTCCGTTATGACGCAGACACCTCCATGAAAATTGAGGCCATGACAACCTTCATGAAAGAGAAAACAGACATTAAAAAGGTTTATCTCTTTAACCAAAATTACTCCCATGGACATCAAGTTGCAAAGTATGCAAAAGAGAATTTATCGCGCAAACGTCCAGATATTCAAATCGTAGGAGAGGATCTGCATCCACTCGCGCAGGTTCGTGATTTTTCACCCTATATTGCCAAAATTAAAGCCTCAGGTGCAGATACCGTGATTACGGGTAACTGGGGCTCCGATTTAGCTTTGTTGGTCAAGGCGGCGAATGAAGGTGGTTACACCGGTAAGTTTTACACCTACTACACAGGCGTATCTGGTACACCCACTGCGTTGGGTAAAAACGGCGAGGGAAGGGTATTTCAAATTGGATATGGACACTACAACATGGGTGGCCAATACCAAAAATGGATGGAGGAATTCAACGCAAAATACAAGGACGACATCTACACTTTCTCCATGGCCAATATTCTCAACTCAGTAAGCTTGGCGATGGCTAAAGCCAAGTCTACAGATCCTGTAAAAGTTGCATATGCCCTTGAAGGATTGAAGTTCCAGAGTTTTGCGGGCGAAAATGAAATGCGCAAAACCGATCACCAAATGCAACAAACCATGTTTCTCACAGTCTGGCAAAAAGTTGATAAAAAACATCCCTATTCAGCTGAAAATACAGGGATGACACTGGCACCTGTTCAAAAATACGAACCCTATGTTGCTAGTACACCAACTAGTTGCCAAATGAAGCGTCCCGGCTAAAGGTTCTTGCATCTAAAGAAGAGTGCGTCGTAAGGCGCACTCTTTTTTTAGAACTGAAAGATTTCATGGAATTTTTTGTAATCTCAACACTCAATGGATTGAGTTATGGATTATTACTATTCATGCTAAGTTCAGGCCTGACCCTGATCTTCAGCATGATGGGCGTATTGAATTTCGCCCACGCCAGCTTTTACATGATTGGTGCGTATATTGGTTTCACCCTCAATTCAGTCTTAGGTTTTTGGACTGCATTTGTCATAGCACCTGTTGTCGCTGGACTAATGGGGGCTTACTTTGAAAAGTTTTGCCTACGTCGAGTCCATAAATTTGGACATGTTCCTGAGTTATTGGTCACCTTTGGCCTCTCCTATATTGTTTTAGAAATCGTGCAACTTGTTTGGGGAAGAACTGCGGTTGAATTTCAACCACCAGGTCAACTACAAGGCCCTGCATTCACGCTTGTTCAAAATTCCCTTGAAGGCTTATCTCTTGTTTGGGGCGCTGTATCGCCCGAACTTTGCCAAAGTACCGATGCAGCGGTTCGCATTGTTTGTTCACCATTTCCAGCCACGCGCGGTTTCATGATGCTTGTTGCTATCAGCATGATGCTGGGACTTTGGCTGCTATTAACCCAAACGCGTGTGGGCTTAGTGATTCAGGCAGCCCTAACCCATCCCGAAATGGTTGAATCCCTTGGACACAACGTGCCACGGGTCTTTATGTCAGTCTTCGGAGTGGGAACAGCACTCGCGGGCTTAGCCGGTGTGATTGGCGGAAGCACATTTGTGACAGAGCCTGCTATGGCAGCAACAGTAGGCTCGGTTATTTTTGTAGTGGTCGTGGTAGGCGGTATGGGGTCATTAGCGGGCGCATTTTTGTCCTCATTACTGATCGGTATTGTTCAAACCTTTGCCGTAGCGCTTGACTATTCACTCTTATCGCTTCTACAAAATATTGGCATCCTTGTGGGCGTTTCATCGCCAGATAACGCTTTGCTCAATCTCACTATTTCGCAAGTCGCACCCATACTGCCGTATTTATTTCTAGTGTTAATTTTGATCTTCAGACCACGTGGGTTAATGGGTAAGCGCGAAACTTAATGCCTATGCGAAATCCTGCCTCCCACTATGCATTCAAACCCTATAACGTTGCCCGTTGGTTAATTTGGGGAATTTTTGCAATCATTTTGATTTTGGCTCCTAGAGTTTTCTCTAGCAATTTTGCAGTTTCCATGTTGACCCAGATGGGGGCCGTCATCATTGCCTGTTTGTCCTACAACATGCTTTTGGGACAAGGTGGGATGTTGAGTTTTGGACATGCTGTCTATACAGGTTTAGGTGCATATATAGCTATGCATACGCTCAACGCAGCAGCATCTGGACATGTACCAATTCCTGTTTCATTGATCCCTTTGATTGGCGGATTGGGTGGCATGTTTTTCGCCGCATTATTTGGTTACGTCACGACTCGTAAATCTGGTACCACCTTTGCCATGATTACCCTTGGAATATCTGAATTGGTATTTGCCATGTCCTTGATGTTCTCTGGGTTCTTTGGTGGTGAAGCTGGCATTTCAGGTAATCGCGTTTTTGGTCAATCCTTTATGGGCATCACATTTGGTCCGCCGATTCAGGTTTATTACTTAACTGCCTTTTACGCTTTTGTATGTGTAGCCCTGATGTACGCATTTACTCGGACACCGCTTGGACGGATTTTGAATGCAGTGCGAGATAACCCAGAGCGTGTTGAATTCATTGGGTACAACACGCAACATGTTCGCTACATCTCGTTCATCATTGCAGGGTTTTTCGCCGGTATCTCTGGCGGGATTGGGGCGCTTAATTTTGAAATCGTGACGGCTGAGGTTGTCAGTGCTGCTAGATCTGGCGCTTATTTGCTCTTTACTTTTTTAGGTGGCGCTACTTTTTTCTTTGGTCCCATTATTGGTGCCATCTTGCTGGTCTTTGCATTTGTATTGCTATCAGAATTCACCAAGGCTTGGTTACTTTATCTAGGCTTTGTATTTTTATTCATGGTGATGTTCGCACCCGGAGGAATCGCAAGTCTCATCATGATGAATTTGCGCATGGCCGCTTTTGGTCGCTTGCGCAGTATCTGGGTCGCTTACGTAGGTTTGGCCCTTACAGCCCTGATGGGCTTAGCAGGCTTGGCTGCTATTGTGGAAATGGTCTATCACTTGCAACTCAATGCAGCAATGGGCGCAGAGGTTCGCTTTGCAGGTTTTACCTTCAATACGGACTCGAGCCATAGTTGGTTCGGATGTATCTTTCTGGTCATCACTGGGTTTGGCCTTTTTGAATTAGCAAGGCGCCAATATCTACATGATTGGAGCGAATCGCAGGAATTTATCGAGAAGGAAATCAAGCGCAGGGAGGAAGCCATATGAATGCGCTTGAACTCAAAAATATTCATAAGAATTTTGGCAAAACTCAAATTATTCGTGGCGTTGATTTAACCGTACAAGCAGAGGAACGCGTTGCCATCATTGGTCCTAATGGCGCTGGAAAATCTACCTTATTTAATTTAATCAGCGGTCGATTTGAACCCAGTAGTGGAGAGATTTGGCTAGGCAAGCACCGTATCGATGGAAAAAAACCTTATGAAATCAATCGACTAGGTTTGTCTAGAAGTTTCCAAATCACTAATATTTTTCCCAAACTCAGCGTATTTGAAAACATTCGCTGTGCCGTTTTATGGAGCCTTGGCTACAAATATTCATTTCTCAAGTTTTTAGCGGATTTAGATGACGCCAATGATTTGGCAGAGCAATACATGGAACGAATTCGCTTAGATAAAAAGCGTGATGTCTTAGCCATGAACCTGACCTACGCAGAGCAAAGAGCCCTTGAAATTGGCATCACGATTGCCGGTGGAGCAAAAGTCATTTTGTTAGATGAACCTACGGCAGGTATGAGTAAAAGCGAAACCTTGCGATTCGTCCAATTGATACGCCAAGTGACAGAAGGTAAAACGCTTCTCACCGTCGAACACGATATGGGCGTCGTATTCGGTTTAGCCGACAAAATTGCCGTAGTGGTGTATGGGGAAGTCATTGCATTTGATACACCGGATGCAGTGCGATCTAACCCCAAAGTGCAAGAAGCCTATCTCGGCACCACGCTAGCGCATTGACTCTCAATCTATCGTTAAGACGCCAATCCCATGTTAAAGATTGAAAACCTTCACGCTTTTTATGGCAAAAGCCATGTTTTGCACGGCGTATCCTTTGACATCAAAACTGGTGAAATTGTCTCGTTATTGGGAAGAAACGGCTCAGGACGATCCACCACTGCGCGATCGATCATGGGTCTGGTGGAATGCCAAGGCTCCATTGAATGGAATGGAAATCCGATCTTGGATAAAAAAGCCTACCAAATTGCCCATCTTGGTATTGGATATGTTCCAGAAAACCGCGACATTTTTCCAAAACTCACGGTTCATCAAAACTTGATGCTTGGCCAAAAAGGCAAAGGCGAGGGTAGTCGCTGGAGTTTTGACGATATGTATGCGATGTTTCCCCGTTTGAAAGATCGGCAACACACCGAGGCAGGCGTTTTGTCTGGTGGTGAACAACAAATGTTGACGCTATGCCGCACTTTGATGGGGGACCCTGACCTCATCATCATTGACGAACCCACCGAGGGCCTCGCGCCCAAAATTGTCGCTTTGGTTGGCCAGTACCTTGAAACTCTGAAACAAAAAGGGATTTCAGTTTTATTGATTGAACAAAAACTCACCATTGCGATGGATATTTCAGACCGTGTCTTGGTCATGGGACACGGCAGTATTGTGTTTTCAGGCACCCCGGCGCAATTGCGGGAAGACGCTTACACACGCCGTGAGTGGCTTGAGGTTTGATCTAGAATGAAAAAAGAACGATCGTTCTTTTTCTTGTCCCAATTCAGTTTCAACAAGGAACCCGCATGAGTGCAGACTACAAAGTTCACGGTGACGTGGCTGTTATTTCTTTGAACAATCCCCCTGTCAACGGCCTTGGACTTGCAACCCGCCAAGCTATTACCGAGGGGGTAGAAAAAGCTGTTCAAGATGCTTCCGTCAAATCAATTGTGATCACCGGACACGGAAAAGCTTTTTCAGGCGGGGCAGATATTCGTGAATTCGGATCTCCCAAAGCGACGCAAGAACCCAATTTATTAAGCGTTATCGCGCAAATTGAAAATTGCACCAAACCTGTAGTCGCCGCGGTGCACTCCGTAGCAATGGGTGGTGGCCTGGAGTTAGCGCTAGGTTGTCATTACCGAGTTGCAGCACCTGGTGCCAGCATCGCCATGCCAGAAGTCAAAATTGGATTGATTCCCGGTGCTGGTGGAACGCAACGATTACCCCGCGCATTGGGGATCGAGCCTGCGCTCAACATGATTGTGAGTGGAGAGGCGATTAAAAGCGAAATGCTCGCCATGTTGCCCGGTCAAAAACTCTTTGACAAGATGTCTGCAACGCCAGAGTCTTTGATGGATGAAGCATTGAGTTTCGCTCGCGAGATCGCTAATGTGCGTCCTTTGCCCCGTATCCGAGACTTACCCTGCAAACATCCGCAAGGTGATGCGTATTTTCAATTCACGCGCAATATGGTCAAAGGAATGGCCAAAAACTTTCCTGCACCTCCTAAGTGTGTGGACGCAGTGCAAGCAGCGACCAAGAAAAAATTTGATGAAGGGATGGTCTTTGAGCGAGAGATCTTCATCAACTTGATGTGGACTCCCGAGTGCAGAGCGCTCAGACATTTATTCACGTCCCAACGTGCCGCCTCCAAAATTGCTGACATTCCTGACACCACGCCTACCCGTGCCATTAAACAAGTTGCTGTGATTGGTGCGGGAACGATGGGTGGTGGCATCAGCATGAATTTCTTGAATGCGGGCATTCCTGTCAAGATACTGGAGACAAAACAAGAAGCGTTGGACCGTGGCATCGCCACCATCAAGAAAAACTACGAAGCGCAAGTCAAAAAGGGCAAACTCAAAGAAGATAAATATGCCCAACGCATGGCATTACTCACGACCACACTGAGCTATGACGATATCAAAGACGCAGACCTGGTGATTGAAGCCGTTTTTGAAGAAATGGGTGTCAAAGAAGCGGTATTTAAACAACTCGATGCAGTGATGAAGCCTGGCGCGATTTTGGCCTCCAACACATCTACGTTAGACGTCAATGCGATTGCCAATTTCACCAAACGTCCACAGGACGTAGTTGGCATGCATTTCTTTAGCCCTGCCAATGTCATGAAGTTGCTAGAAGTCGTACGCGGAGCAAAAACCGATAAAGATGTGATGGCAACCGTGATGGCCCTTGCCAAAACCATTAAAAAGACCGCGGTAGTCTCTGGCGTTTGTGACGGATTTATTGGCAACCGCATGATCGAGCAATATGGCCGTCAAGGTGGTTTCTTACTTGAAGAAGGATGCACCCCCCAACAAGTCGACAAAGCCATTGAAAAATTTGGCTTTGCGATGGGGCCATTTCGCATGGGTGACTTAGCTGGTAACGATATTGGCTGGGCTATTCGTAAGCGCCGTTATGTTGAAAAACCCCATATGAAATACAGCAAGACAGCTGACCTGTTATGCGAGATGGGGCGCTTTGGACAAAAAGTAGGCAAAGGCTGGTACGACTACCAAGCGGGGAAACGCGATGCGATTCCTAATAAGGAAGTCGAAGACATGATCGTCAAACACCGCGCAACACTTGGTATCACCCCTCGAAAAATCAGCGATGAAGAAATCGTCCAGCGCTTGGTGTTCTCCTTGGTGAATGAAGCGGCCCATATTTTGGAAGACGGGATAGCCTCCAAGGCCAGCGACATTGATATGGTGTACATCACTGGCTATGGATTTCCGATTCATCGTGGTGGCCCGATGTTGTATGCAGACCAAGTCGGACTTTTCAATGTGGTGCAGGCGATGCATCGCTTTGCTGCCAACCCACATGATGATGCCGAGTTCTGGAAGCCTGCGCCGCTGTTGGCGAAATTGGCAGCCGAAGGCAAAACTTTCAATTAAGGAATTCTCATGACCAATGCTGTAATTGTTTCTACTGCGCGTACACCTTTGGCAAAAAGTTGGAAAGGTGCTTTCAATATGACGCATGGCGCTACGTTGGGCGGACATGCTGTCAAACACGCCATAGCCCGAGCTGGAATTGAGGCTTCTGAGGTGGATGATGTGATCATGGGTTGCGCCAATCCCGAGGGCGCAACAGGCGCCAACATTGCACGCCAAATTGCTTTGATGGCAGACTGCCCCATCACGGTGAGTGGCTTAACCGTGAATCGTTTTTGTTCATCCGGCCTTCAAACCATCGCACTGGCCGCGCAACGCGTGATCGCTGGTGAAGGCGATATTTATGTTGCTGGTGGTGTGGAGAGCATTTCTTGTGTGCAACAAGAAATGAACCAACATATGTTGGCCGATGTCAACTTGATGAAGAAAAAGCCTGAAATCTATTGGAATATGTTGCAAACCGCTGAGCAAGTTGCCAAGCGTTACAACATTGCGCGCGAGCGAATGGATGCCTACGGCGCTGAAAGCCAACAAAAAGCCTGTGCTGCGCAAGCAGCTGGCAAGTTCAATGACGAAATTGCGCCCATCACCGTACAAGCTGGGGTGATCGACAAAGTCATGGGCATGATGACAAAGCAAGTGACGGTCAGTGCTGATGAGGGATTGCGCGAAGGAACGACCGTAGAGAGTATCTCGGGCATCAAGCCTGCAATTCCTGGGGGTGTGATTGCTGCTGGTAACGCAAGTCAATTCTCAGACGGTGCCGGTGCTTGCGTGGTGATGAGCGAAGAACTTGCCAGCAAGCGTGGGTTGAAGCCGCTAGGTCGATTCTTAGGTTTTGCGGTGGCTGGTTGCGAGCCCGATGAAATGGGTATCGGTCCCGTATTTGCTGTTCCAAAGGTATTGAAGCGCTTAGGACTTACTGTCAATGATATTGATTTGTGGGAACTCAATGAAGCATTTGCTGTCCAAGTTTTGTATTGCCGTGACACTTTGGGCATTCCTGCTGATCGTTTGAATGTCAATGGTGGTGCGATTGCAGTAGGCCATCCTTATGGCGTGAGTGGACAGCGCCTGACGGGGCATGCCCTGATTGAGGGCAAGCGTCGTGGCGCCAAACGGGTCGCAGTCACCATGTGTATTGGTGGTGGTATGGGTGCTGCTGGTATCTTTGAAGTGCTGTAGAGAACGCTAAAAATCAACCTTTTGCACTGCATCCCAGTATGACGCTTCGCGCCACGGTTGATTTTTTATTGCACGATTGGCTCAAGGTCAGTGAACTGAATCAACGGCCTCGATTTGCTGACCACACGCGGGAAACTTTTGACGCAGTTTTAGATACGTGTGAACGTATTGCGCGCGATAAATTCGCCCCATTCAATCGCACCGTGGATGTGCAAGAACCTGCTTTTGATGGTGAAAAAGTAATCTTGCCAGATTGCACCTTGCAAGCGCACCAGGCCTATGCAGCCAGTGGCATGTTGAGTGCCGCACAAGATTACGAAATTGGTGGGATGCAACTGCCCTACACCATAGAAGCTGCGGCAAATGCTTTTTTTGCATGCGGCTCCGTGAGTATTGGCGCAGGTATGTTGACGGTTGGCAATGCCAATTTGTTGATGGCGCATGGAAGCGAGCTGCAAAAAAAGATCTTTGCACGCAATGAGTTTTCTGGCAGATTTACTGGAACCATGTGTTTGTCTGAACCACAAGCAGGTTCATCGCTCTCAGATATTGCGACTCGC
Organism: uncultured Bordetella sp.; assembly: GCA_964343725.1. Lineage (GTDB taxonomy): Bacteria > Pseudomonadota > Gammaproteobacteria > Burkholderiales > Burkholderiaceae_C > Limnohabitans. The sequence continues at coordinate 3,367 of CAYFLF010000015.1, read as the reverse complement.
GCAACACCTGACGGCTCAGACTTTGAAGAAGATCCATTGGGTCCGCGTTATCGCCTCAAAGGCAACAAGATGTGGATCTCGACGGGCGATCATGAACTCAGTGAAAACATTGTCCATTTAGTCTTAGCCAAAATTCCAGATGCGCAAGGGAACACCATTCCAGGCGTCAAAGGTATTTCTTTGTTCATTGTTCCCAAGAAACTGGTGAATACCGACGGTGAATTAACTGGTGAGCGCAACGACGTCTCTCTTGCGGGGCTCAACCATAAATTGGGCTGGCGAGGCACGGTCAATACATTGCTCAATTTTGGGGAAGGCAAATTTCCGGTTCGCGCCCCAGGGCTAGATGGAAAAGGGGCAGGGGCGATAGGCTATTTGGTGGGACAACCCGGTGAAGGCTTGCGCTGTATGTTCCACATGATGAACGAAGCGCGCATCGGTGTTGGGATGGCTGCCACCATGCTAGGCCTTGCGGGTTACTACGCTTCGCTCGATTACGCCAAAAACAGACCGCAAGGGCGGCTCATGACGGCAAGCGGTAAAGATCCTGCATCGCCGCAGACGCGCATCATTGAACATGCGGACATCAAACGCATGTTGTTGGCACAAAAAGCCTATGGTGAAGGTGCATTAGCGCTTGAGCTCTATTGCGCAAGGCTTGTAGACGAGCAACATACTGGCACTTCGCAACAAGCCGATGAGGCACGCCTGTTATTAGAAGTGCTCACACCGATTGCGAAAAGCTGGCCCAGCGAATGGTGCTTAGAAGCCAATTCACTAGCCATTCAAATCCATGGCGGTTATGGTTATACGCGCGACTTTCCCGTGGAGCAGTATTGGCGAGATAACCGCCTCAACATGATCCATGAAGGCACCCACGGCATCCAAGCATTAGATCTACTAGGTCGAAAAGTACGGATGGAAGAGGGCAAAGGTCTTCAACTATTGGCAAACCGCATCAATGCGACCATCGAACGTGCCTTACCTTTAGGAAAAGAGACAGCTGTGCATGCCAATGCCTTGGCCCAAGCACTTCAACGTGTTGGACGCGCTACCAAAATGGCCTGGAGCACCAGCAAACCTGAAGAAGCTTTGGCAAACGCTGTGCCGTATATGCAAGCGTTTGGTCATACCGTATTGGCTTGGATTTGGCTTGAAGTAGAGCTTGCGAGTCTTTCTGAGGGTGTTGCCAATGCAGGTCGCAGACATGCATCGCATTTCTTTTTCAACTACGAATTACCCAAAATATCGGCTTGGCTCAATGTGGTGGAGGCCCGCGATATGACATGCGCCAACATGGCCGAAGACGCTTTTTAAGAAAGAAACGTATGCAAGAAAGTTTTGGTGCCTATATTCCATTTGTCGAGCATTTAGGTTTCGAGATGGAGTTTTTTGAAGACGGTCAATCAGAGCTACGCTATACGCCAGAAGAATCGCACCTCAATTCATTTAACGTCACCCACGGCGGCGCTTTGATGACCTTGCTAGATGTGACGATGGCAACTGCTGCGAGAAGTGTGGACAAAACGCTCGGCGTGGTCACCATCGAAATGAAGGCATCCTTTTTACAACCTGCTCGCGGACAACTCATAGGCAAGGGCAAGCTTTTACACCGCAGCAAAAGCATGGCATTCACCGAAGGCTCTGTTTTTGATTCTGAAGGCCGTATTTGTGCCCATGCCACAGGCACTTTTAAATATGTGCCGCGAGCGGTACAGCCCAATCAATCTAACCACGAAATTTCAACCGATTAATACAAGTCATTACTTTGGAGACTTCTATGGATAACCAACAAATGCTTTTGGATAACCGCCCACAAGGTGAGGCAACCGTGAGCAATTTCAAATTGGTCACAACCCCAATTCCTGCACTTGCTGAAAATCAAGTTTTAGTGCGTCACCATTACTTAAGCTTGGATCCTTACATGCGTGGCCGAATGAATGAAAGCAAAAGTTACGCACAGCCTCAACCACTCGGACAAGTCATGATTGGTGGAACCGTCGGTGAAGTCATGGAGAGTAAACATCCGAAATTCAAAGTAGGCGACAAGGTCGTTGGCATGGGCGGGTGGCAACTCTATAGCGTGGTGGATGGCAGCATTCCTGGAGTGTTGCGCAAAGTGGATGCCGCTCAAGTACCCTTGAGTCATTATTTAGGCGCAGTTGGCATGCCAGGTGTTACAGCTTGGTACGGTTTAGTCAAAATCATTTCACCAAAAGCAGGCGAAACTGTCACGGTCAGTGCTGCTAGTGGCGCTGTAGGCAGTGCATTAGGCGCTCTTGCAAAAGCCAGAGGATGTCGGGTTGTCGGAATCGCCGGTGGTAAAGACAAATGCGACTATGTTGTCAATGAGCTTGGCTTTGATGCCTGCATTGATTACAAAGAACACAAAGATTATTTATCACTCTCCAAAGCCTTGCGTGACGCCTGTCCTAACGGCATCGATGGCCATTTTGAAAATGTAGGTGGCATGGTCTTAGATGCAGTGATGCTAAGAACCAATGCGTTTGCCCGTATCGCTGTCTGCGGAATGATTGCAGGCTATGACGGCGCACCAATTGCCATGACCAATCCTGCATTGATATTGGTCAACCGCTTGCGAGTCGAGGGATTTATTGTGAGCGAGCATATGGAAGTGTGGCCTGAAGCACTACAAGAGCTTGGAAATTTAGTGAGCTCAGGCAAATTGCGCCCGCGCGAAACGGTTGCCCAAGGCTTAGAAGCTGCTCCACAAGCATTTTTAGGATTGCTCAAAGGAAAGAACTTTGGCAAGCAGCTAGTCAAATTAATTTAATTCAACGCACGCAAACGCTATGTCCAACATCATCCTGCACCACTACCCCATGTCGCCTTTTGCCGAAAAGATTCGACTCATTCTGGGGTTTAAAAAGATGCCTTGGCAAAGCGTCATCATCCCCATGTACATGCCCAAACCAGACGTCATTGCCCTGACGGGAGGCCATAGACGTACCCCCTTGATGCAAATTGGCGCTGATATTTATTGCGACACCGCCTTGATCTCGGATGTACTCGAACAAATCAAACCCTCTCCCTCACTCTATCCAGAATCTGTCAAAGGGGCTGCACGAATCGTTGCACAGTGGGCAGACACCGCAGTTTTTCCAGTCTCAATGGCCTACAACTTCCAACCCACTGGGGCTGCACATGTCCTAGCTGACTGGAATCCTGAAGACGTCAAATTATTTGTACAAGACCGTACCGCTATGCGCGGTGGCGCGCCGCGTATGCCTGCGGCGGATGCGGAGGGTATGTACAGAAGCTATCTAAGACGTCTGGCAAACATGCTCAATGAACATCCATTTTTAATGGGAGATGCACCATCGATTGCTGATTTTTCTGCGTTTCA
>CAYFLF010000014.1:0-18881 GCA_964343725.1 uncultured Bordetella sp. | reverse complement strand
AGAAGCTGTTTAATTAGGAGTTCGCTTGGTTTTGTAGGCGACGATACTTCTGCCAGAGGGTTTCTTGCGATTCCACATGCTGTGGATGAATAGGAATACATGCAACGGGACACACTTGCACGCACTGTGGCTCATCAAAGTGACCCACACATTCGGTGCATTTGTCGGGATCGATTTGATAGATTTCAGGACCCAGAAAAATCGCTTGATTGGGGCACTCTGGTTCACACACATCACAGTTGATGCATTCATCGGTAATCATCAAAGCCACAACACGTCCCCCTACACCTTGAGCTGCGTCTGGTGATAGACGGGCTGGGGTGGTAGATCAGTCAAATGCTCGGTATCCGCCCAACTCACGACGCGCCATTGACCATCTTGATACGAAACCTGGTTGATACCCGCATTTGGAATATCACACACGCGTCTACCGTCCAAGGTGTGCTGCTTCGCATGACGCCAAATCATGTCGAGCACACCACCGTGCGTGACCACTACCACTTTGCCATCCTTGTACTGAGCGGCTAAGTCATACATGGTCTGCATCACCCTGTCATGGAAAACTTGGGCGCTCTCGGCACCCTCCACAGCAACTTGTGAATCAAACGCAAGCCATTGGGCCCAAGCCTGTGGATATTGCACTTTGATTTCCTGTGCGGTTAAACCTTCAAAAATACCGTAACACTGTTCTTGCAAGCCTGGAAGCAAAATTGACTTAAACCCCATGAGTTCAGCAATGGGTTGTGCTGTTTGGTGCGCGCGCTGCAAAACACTGCTGACAACCACTTGGATTTTGTGATTATCAGTAAGCCAATGATCAGAGGCCTCAGCAAATCGCTTTTTGAGACGTTGGGCTTGTAATTGGCCTATGTCGTTTAACGCAATATCGATTCGTCCTTGGAAACGCAATTCGCGGTTCCAATCAGTTTCCCCGTGGCGAATCAATAAAAAGTCGGTCATTTTTTGGCAGATACGTTGGCAGCTTTTAAGACCATCAATTTTTGATAGACATAGGGCGACACCAAGTTATTACCGTCGCCTTCTCCACCGAGCAATGCAATTTCTCTTACAAAAGTACTGGAGATAAATTGGTATGGGGCGCTAGGTGTGAGAAACACGGTTTCAACATCAGGCATCAATTGGCGGTTCATCCCAGCGAGTTGAAATTCGTAATCAAAGTCCGTGCCGATACGCACCCCACGCACCATGACTTTGACATGTTGCTCTCTCACAAAATCACGCATCAATCCATCGAAAGGCATCACTCGGACTTTGGGGTTGTTTTTAAGAACCTCACGTGCCATAGACAGTCTGTCGTCTAAGGGGAATAAAGTCTTTTTGTGGTGGGCAACGGCCACCGCAACAATGACTGTGTCAAATAATTTGGTAGCGCGCGCAACAATGTCTTCGTGCCCCAATGTCACTGGGTCAAAAGTTCCTGGATAGATGGCGATCACGGGGTCGGACATTGTGGCTCCTGAGTTTTTTATGTGGGTAACAAGCGATTATGCAATCCGATGCAGTAAGTGGGCGTGCACGTTGCCAGCCTTCAAATGTCTAAACAGTTGCAGCCCTAGGGTTGTCAACTCGTTCTCATCCCATTTTTTGGGAGCTTCGAGATAAATCCAACCATCCAACTTGATGCGCTGGGTAGCGGTTTTGAGTGCAGGTTCAAATAATGGGCTCTCGAACGGGGGGTCAATGAATACCAAATCCAAGCTTTGAGGGGCTTGTCTCGCCAGCCACGATACGCCGTCCGTTCGCTGGACATGCACGGTAGATGCATGCAAGCGATCAATATGCGATTGGAGTTGCTCCACCAGCGAAGCATCTTGTTCGCAGAGTTGCACATCACTAGCCTCGCGTGAGGCGGCTTCTAAACCCAATGCGCCTGTACCCGCAAAGATATCGGCACATTTCCATCCCAACAATGATTGTCCCAACCAATTGAACAAGGTTTCGCGGACACGATCTGGTGTGGGGCGCAGTCCTGGTTTGTGGGCTACTGGCAGTTTGGTGCGACGCCATTGGCCTCCAATGATGCGTACCTCACCAGCGCCCTTGTGGGTATGAGCAGTTTTGGCATTTGCAATGGGGTGACGCGCAGAGGGTTTCATAGAATGCTTGATTCTAGAAACCTCACACATGTTTAGTTTTTTTAAGAAGAAATCCCCACAAGAGCCTAATGAAACTGCCGCGTCCACAACGCAGGCACAGACTCGCCAGAGTTGGATACAACGGTTGGGCAAAGGCTTGCAACGCACAGGCCAAAGCATTAGCAGTGTGTTTACGGGCACACGCATCGATGATGCTCTGTATGAAGAACTTGAATCTGCGTTACTGATGGCAGACGCTGGGGTAGCAGCCACCGAATATTTACTCAAAGACTTGAAGCAGCGTGTCAAAAATGCGTCAACCAACGACCCAGCAGAAGTCAAAGCGCTACTCGCGCAAGCCATCACCGAACTACTGAGCCCATTACAAAAAACATTGACCATCGGTGAACATGTACCAACTGTGATCATGGTGGCTGGCGTGAATGGCGCAGGCAAAACGACATCGATTGGCAAACTCACCCGCCATTTGAGCGAGAGTGGCGCCTCGGTCTTGTTGGCAGCTGCAGACACGTTTCGCGCTGCCGCCAAAGAGCAATTGGGCATTTGGGCCACGCGTAACTCGGTCGATATCGTCTCGCAATCAGGGGGAGACCCAGCCGCTGTTAGCTTTGATGCCGTCTCTGCCGGAAAGGCCCGCGGCAAAGACGTGGTGTTGGTAGACACTGCCGGGCGGCTGCCCACCCAACTCCACTTGATGGAAGAGCTGAAAAAAATCAAACGGGTTGTCCAAAAGGCAGACGCCAGCGCTCCCCACGAGGTACTTTTGGTCATCGACGGCAACACGGGGCAAAACGCATTAGCCCAAGTCAAGGCTTTTGACGATGCGCTGGACCTGACTGGATTGGTAGTGACCAAGCTAGATGGCACAGCCAAAGGAGGGGTTTTGGCAGCCATTGCCCTGTGGGGACAGTCTCGCGTTGCATCCGGCAAGAGCGTAGTGCCGGTCTATTTCATTGGCGTAGGAGAAGCTGTGGAGGACTTGGAGACATTTAGCGCCCAAGAATTCGCCCAAGCTTTGCTCCAGTAAAGCCCTGCCAATTACCCGTTTCGGGCCGAATTTGCGGTCATCCACACAAAATTAGCACTCTTTGCGATAGAGTGCTAAAATGCGCGTAAGTACCCGAAAGGATTACAAATGACTACCTTATCAAGTTCGACACTGGCTGTTGCCAACCCTTGGGCCTTGGTCCCGTCGCTTGGCAATTTAGACGCGTACATTTCTGCCGTTAACCGCATGCCGATGCTCACCTTGGAGCAGGAGCAAGAGTTCGCCAGAAAATTAAAAAATGAGAATGATCTTGAAGCTGCCGGTAAGTTAGTGCTCTCTCACTTACGTCTGGTGGTCTCGATTTCTCGCCAATACTTGGGCTACGGTTTGCCCCACGGCGACCTGATCCAAGAAGGCAATATTGGCCTGATGAAGGCTGTGAAACGCTTTGATCCTGACCAAGGCGTGCGTTTGGTGAGTTATGCCCTGCACTGGATCAAAGCCGAAATTCACGAGTACATCTTGAAAAACTGGCGCATGGTCAAGGTGGCAACGACCAAAGCCCAACGCAAACTGTTCTTCAACTTACGCTCGATGAAACAAGGCTTCAAAGCCGAAGCAGACGCTAGCGATTCCGATATGCACCGTAGCACCCTCAACCCCCAAGAGGTCGATGCCGTTGCCAAGCAACTCAAGGTCAAACCCGAAGAAGTGCTTGAGATGGAAATGCGTATGTCTGGCGGTGATGTCATGCTCGACCCCACACCCAATGACGAAGGCGAAGAGGCATTTGGTCCTATCGCTTACTTGAGCGACGTCAACCACGAGCCCACTGTGATGATGGCCGCACACCAGCGCGACGTGTTGGCCTCTGACGGTATTGCTGCCGCATTAGAAGTGCTGGACGAGCGCAGTCGCCGCGTGGTCGAAGAGCGTTGGCTCAAAGTGCGCGACGACGGTTCTGGCGGAATGACCTTACATGAGCTAGCGGCTGAATACGGTGTGAGCGCAGAGCGTATCCGCCAAATTGAAGTTGCGGCTATGAAAAAAATGAAAGACGCCTTGGCTCAATACGCCTAAGGCTACTTCAGCAAATAAGCGATATCTTGCGCAATTGCCTGAGCGCCAATGCCATAGCGGCTTAATAAGCGCACTTGGCCTTGGCCATCAAAAATATAACTACCCGCAGAGTGCTCCATGGTGTAACTCGTAGGGGTTTTGCCTTCGACTTTCTTGTAGTAGATCTTGAATTCTTTAGCCACCTCGACGAGTTCTTCAGGCTTTGGGATTAGCGCCACAAAATTCGAATCGAAATTAGTGACATAGGCATTGAGTAATTCAGCGGTATCGCGTGCCGGATCTACCGTAATAAATACAGCTTGCAATTTATCGCCATTGGCACCCAACAATCGTTTGACCTCGACTAATTCTGTCATGGTGGTGGGGCATACATCGGGGCATTGGGTGTAACCAAAAAATACCACTACCACTTTGCCTTTGAAGTCAGTTAACTTGCGTTCTTGGCCTGCAGAATCTTGGATAGCAAAACCTTTGGCGTAGTTGGCGCCTGTGATATCAATGGAATTGAACTTGGGTTGATTCGGGCTACAGGCGCTTAGCAACGCAAAAATAGAAAGCGCAAAAAACCCTCGGACCAAGCCAGTCATAAACAAATGATGAAGATTGAAGTTCATAAATAGTGATCTATCAACAAAGCCGCAAACAACACACTCAAATGGATAAGCGAAAAGCGAAAGGTTTTACGCGCTAAAGCATCTGAGTAGTTGCGCCACAAAGCCCATCCATAGCCACAAAAACCAAGGCTCAACACAATAGCCACTACCAAATAAAACCAACCGCTCATGCGGTAGACAAAAGGCATCAAACACGCTGCCAATAAAACAATGGTGTAGAGCAAGATCTGCAAACGGGTAAATTCATTGCCGTGGGTCACGGGCAACATAGGCAAACCTGATTTGCGGTAATCCTCAACCCTGTAAAGCGCTAGCGCCCAGAAATGCGGTGGCGTCCACAGAAAAATGATCAGAAACAAGATCAGTGCTTCAGGTCCAACATCCCCAGTGATTGCAGCCCAACCCAGCACGGGCGGCATTGCGCCAGATGCACCACCAATCACAATATTTTGAGGCGTCAAAGGTTTGAGGATCACGGTGTAGATAACGGCATAACCCACAAAAGTAGCGAAGGTTAGCCACATCGTGAGTGGATTGACCCAAACATACAAGAGCCAAGATCCAAAAGCGCACATCAATCCAGAAAAAACCAACGTTTCTGCGTCTGACAACTCGCCTTTAGCGGTGGGTCGCCAAGCGGTTCGTTTCATCACTGCATCAATTTTCTTTTCGACAATGCAATTGAAAGCAGCAGCAGCACCCGCGACAAACCAAATACCCACGCAAGACCACAAACCTAGCTGTACTTCGTCCCAAGTGGGTACGCCAGGTACGGCCAGCACCATACCTATCAGCGCGCAAAACACAATCAATTGGATGACGCGTGGCTTAGTGAGCGCATTGAATTGGCGCAAGCGAGTCATCAGTGAGGGGTTATCGGTCATACAGTTTTCAGTTTACGCGCTACACACAACAACCACACCATGGTGATGAACAAAGCTGCTGCCCCACCCGTATGCAGCACAGCGGCAAATAGAGGCCAGTCCAACACCACATTGGAGAGCCCTGTTAAAAGCTGTAATAGCAGCAGCACACACAAGATTTTTGCTATTGATTGGGCATGACCCACTGTCAACAACTTGGCGGCCAAGATACCTAGTGCTATGAAAACAATATAAGCACTTAAACGATGTACATAGTGGATGGCAGTCAAAGCTTCGAAGCTTAGGGCCTCTCCTGATGCATTCAAACCTAAAGGGCGCCAGATCGTGAAACCGTTGGCAAAGTCCATCAAAGGCCACCAACTGTCTTGGCATTGCGGGAAGGTATTGCACGCTAGAACTGCATAGTTGGTGCTGACCCAGCCTCCAGAAAGAATCTGAAGCAACAACAAAACTGCACAAATCCAGGCGCTCCAATAAAGGGCAACAGAGATCTCCATGGGCTTTGTTTCTCGCTGTTGATAAATTTGTACCGTCAATAAGGCCAATAACACCAAGCCCCCCAACAAATGCAAAGTAACGATTGCTGGAAATAATTTCATGGTGACAGTTAAGGCACCAAACGCACCTTGCACACACACCCATATCAAAGTGAGTATTGGTAATTTGATATTCGAGTGCTGAGAACGCTCTGACCATGCAAACCATGCCAAAGTCAAAATGCATCCCCCCACTCCCATCGCCATATAGCGGTGGATCATTTCAATCCATGCTTTTTGATGCGTCACAGGACCAGTTGGCATGGCAGTTTGTGCAGCCTCTATGGCATTGACAGCACCAACTGGGCTTGCAAATCCATAACAACCTGGCCAATCAGGGCAACCCAATCCAGAGTCGGTCAAACGCGTAAACGCGCCAAACAAAACCAAATCAAAAGTGATGAAAAGGGTGAATTGCGTGAACCATATGACCCTTTGCCTAGTAGATGCATTTGGCTGGCGTAACCACATCCAACCCAAAGGTACGGAAGCAACCAAGGCACCCATGATCAACAGGTGCAGCGTGGGTGCGAAGTTATACAAAGAGTTCATCGGCCTGGCTGATCCCAGGAAGCAGAAGCGCGTAATACGCGCTCGATGTCACGCTTGGCCTTTAACGCCCCTTCTGTGTTGAGTCGCGCTGGAAAGCGCATCATCCACTCCCCCATCGGATCAACCAGATACAAGTGATCTTCTAACTGCTTACCTGCCTCGGGCTGCAACCATTGCGCCAATACTTCGGGGGCTATGCGCAAAACAGTGGCTTCTTCTAGCGCGGGCATCAAGGTGTTGGGAATATCACCTTTGTCATTGACCAACCATACCCACTCTGTACGCGGACGCTCTTTACCCAATCCGACCAAAATTTGTCGCTGCAAATACAAGTGCTCCTGACAAGTGGCATTACAAGAGGCACCAGCAACGCTCACTAGCAACCACTGACCTTTCAGACTGGTCAAGTCCATATGGGTGCCATCCAATCGCTCGACTTCAATGTTTGGAATCGCGCGCGTGGGTTGGATCAATTCGCCAAAATTGCGACGCGCTTCAGGCCTGACCCAGTAATAAGTAATGTATGAAGCGACGACAGGCGCAGCACAAGCTAGCAAGACCAACAACATTTTCAAGCGTCCCATGCGGGTGCGCTTTGCATCTGCCTGCACTACCTCGGCAGGCAGGGGCAAGTCATAAACCGTCATGCCAAGGGGTTGCGAAATGTCGAGGCTCTTTTTATCTTGCATGGCGATAAGGTTTTATCCATTGGTACCAAAAATACAGCATCAACTGCACAACAGCCAATGCAAACCACTGAAAGGCGTAGCCCCAATGCTTCTCCACGCCAGCCGTGATCTCAGGCCAGTTGCGCTGCATTCCCTCTGCATTGGCGTCCGTTTGAAGCACTGTGGCTGCAAAAGTCAAACCAATCTCTTTACCAAATGCATCCACATGGAGATTTTGCCTAATCGGTGATTGCCCTGAGGTTTGTGCTGTTGTTATTGCCGCCGTTGCTTCGCCTAAACCCATGACTTCTGACGGACCTGATGCAATTCGGCCATTGACCAAAACCAAGTTCGAAGGCGTATCGATAGGGGCTAGCAAGGTGCGGTCTTGTTGATGCCGCGGTATCCATCCGCGTTGCACCAAGACATTTGTGTTGTGATCTAACTGCAATGGGGTCAACACGATAAAACCCGTTCTCCCTTGCATGGGACGGTTTTCTAAATACACCGTGTGTTGTGACAACCAACGTCCTTCTAAACGCACGCCTTGGTGTAATTGTGTCAAGACACTCTTGTCTTTTAAAACTGCCTCGGTATCTACTGGAGGCAGTGCCTGACGCGCGAGGATGGCCTGATGCAAGGCTTCTTTTTCGTGTCCACGAGACAATTGCCACAAACCCAAACGCACCGTCAAACCCACACCCAATGCTGTGGCAATACTTACCAGCAGCAAGGAACGCTGTCGTGGGGCAGAGATAATGGTGTTTATGAAATTCATGGTTGCACTGGCATTTTTAGCCATCTTGGGCAGTTTGGCCTCCGCGCTCATTTTTATGTTGCGCTCGGGTCCAAGTGATCAACCCAAATCCAAAAATATGGTCAAAGCGTTGGGACTCAGAGTGGGTATTTCAATCTTTCTGTTTATCTGTGTGTTGATTGGCTGGCAGCTCGGCTATATCCATCCAACTGGAATTGCGGCAGGTCAGTAAAGTCTTCGACAACCTACTAAATCGTTACTCAAAAAGCAAAGGCCGCACACGCGGCCTTTGTTCGCTTGTGTAGCGTGTATTACATCCAATAGACCAAGACGTAGAGACCTAACCACACTACGTCCACAAAGTGCCAATACCAAGCGGCACCTTCGAATCCGAAGTGCTTGTCTGATGTGAAGTGGCCTTTTTTCAAACGCAGGGTAACGATCAACAACATCAACATACCCAAAAACACGTGGAAACCATGGAACCCCGTGAGCATGAAGAAGGTAGAGCCGTACACGCCAGAGCTGAGTTTGAGATTCATCTCGCTGTAGGCATGGCTGTATTCGTAGCCTTGCACCAACAAGAAGATAACTCCTAGCAAGACAGTGAACCACATGAACTTGATGGTGGTGTCACGCTTGTTCTCAATCAAGGCATGGTGCGCAATCGTTAAGGTCACGCCTGAACTCAACAATAAAGCAGTGTTAATAGTGGGCAACCAAAATGGCGTCATGACTTGGAAAGGCTCAATGGTGCCCGCAGGGGAGGCAGTCGCACCCGCTACCACCGTTGGCCATGCGGCTTTGAAGTCAGGCCAAAGCAGTGCGTGGTCTAAGTTACCCAACATGGGCACTGAATGCACACGCGCCCACCACAGGGCAGAGAAAAACGCGCCAAAGAACATCACTTCTGAGAAGATGAACCAGCTCATGCTCCAGCGGAAAGACAAGTCCACCTTGTGACCGAATAAACCTGACTCACTCTCGGCGATGGTGTCACCAAACCATTGGTATAAAACGAATAGCCAAAACACCAAGCCAAAGAGCAAAGAGTACTTGCCCCAGTCAGCACCATTGATCCATTGGCCAGCGCCCAAGATCACAAAGAACAAGCCCAAGGCAGCCATCGCAGGGTGGCGCGAGGGTGCGGGCACATAGTAGTAAGGCGTGGTGCCATGTGAGGTGCTACTCATTTTTTTCCTTCTTTACTTAGCAACGACCCAATTGACCAAAAAGATCAATCCGGCCACAAACAATAAACCTGCCACAAGCCCCACACCCAGCACATGCAAGGGCGTGATTTTTGCGACATCTTCTTGGAATTCACTGCTTTTGCGAATTCCTAAAAAAGACCATGCCACGGCAACTACCGAGCGCATCAAGGATTGGCGCGTACTCATGTGCCAACTCCGATTTTTGTATCGGCTGAGATAACCGCTACGGGTGCAGCAGGTGTTTTAGAACCCACTTCAAAGAATGTGTATGACAAAGTGATCGTCGATACATCTTTAGACAATTTGGGATCGATGACAAACACCACAGGCCACTGCTTTTTCTCGCCAGGTGCCAAGGTGTATTGGTTAAAACAAAAACACTCGACCTTGTTGAAATGCGCTGCCGCTTGACGTGGCGCATAACTGGGAATGGCTTGAGCCGACATCACGCGGTTTTGTACGTTTTGAAACTCATACATCACCGTCATCAGTTCACCTGGGTGCACTTGCATCGACGATTGGGCTGGCTTGAACAACCATGGGCCGCGCGCATTGGCGTCAAATTCAACCGTGATGGTGCGACTGGTATCCACTTGGGTGTTGGTAGGTTTGGCACGGGCACTGCCGCTACCAAACACTTCACGCTCACCTAAAGCCAAAATATTGATGCCAGTGAATTCGCAAATCGCGCGGTACATCGGCACCAAGGCATAACCGAAGGCAAACATACCAACGGCTACCACGATTAGCTTTTTGAGCATCACCAAGTTTTGGCGGATAGGCACCATAGGTTCAGCGATTCAACAAAATAATCTTGGCAAAAAAGCCAATGAAAAACACAGCCGCGATGGAAGCCAAAATTAGCCCCAAGCGCAGGTTTTGTTTTCTTTGCTCTGGCGTCATTTAAATTAGCCGATCACGCGGGTCGCAGACGCGTCGAGCTTAGGAGGTGTCTCAAAGGTGTGGAAAGGTGCAGGAGAAGGAACTTCCCACTCCAAACCTTCTGAGGCTTCCCATGGCTTAGCAGCAGCCTTTTGACCTTGTCCAAGCATCGCTGGTAAGACGATAAAGAAGAAGAAGTAGACCTGAGCAAATCCAAAGAAGAACGCGCCAACAGAAGCAATCATGTTGAAGTCCGTGAACTGCATGGGATAGTCAGCGTAGCGACGTGGCATACCGGCCAGACCCAAGAAGTGCATCGGGAAGAAGGTGACGTTAAAGGCAATCAAAGTCCACCAAAAGTGAATCTTGCCGCGTGTTTCGTTGTACATCACGCCAGTCCACTTGGGGCACCAGTAGTAGAAGCCCGCAAACATGGCAAACAAGGAACCTGCCACCAACACATAGTGGAAGTGGGCGACCACGTAGTACGTGTCTTGCACTTGGATATCGATAGGTGCCATGGACAAGATCAGTCCAGTGAAACCACCCATGGTGAACACAAAGATAAAGCCCACCGCAAACAACATGGGCGTCTCAAATGTCATCGAGCCTTTCCACATGGTGGCGATCCAGTTGAACACCTTCACGCCGGTTGGCACAGAAATCAACATAGTGGCGTACATGAAGAAGAGCTGACCTGTCACAGGCATGCCTGTGGCATACATGTGATGCGCCCACACAATGAACGACAAAATAGCAATAGAAGAGGTGGCGTACACCATCGATGCGTAACCAAACAACTTCTTACGTGCAAATGCAGGAACGATGTGGCTGATGATGCCGAAAGCCGGCAAGATCATGATGTAAACCTCTGGATGTCCGAAGAACCAGAAGATGTGCTGGTACATGATGGGGTCACCACCGCCAGCAGGGTTAAAGAAGGTGGTGCCGAAATGACGGTCTGTCAATGTCATGGTGATGGCGCCAGCCAACACAGGCATCACAGCGATCAACAAATAAGCCGTGATCAACCATGTCCAAACAAACATCGGCATTTTCATCAAGGTCATGCCAGGGGCACGCATATTGAGAATGGTCACGATGATGTTGATCGAACCCATGATGGAAGAAGCACCCAACAAGTGCAAAGCAAAAATGCCGGAATCCATAGAAGGACCCATTTGCAACGTCAAAGGCGCATAAAGCGTCCAACCTGCAGCGGGTGCGCCACCAGGTTGGAAGAACGATGTGCTCAACATCACCGCCGCTGGAATCATCAACCAGAAGCTGAAGTTATTCATGCGGGCGAACGCCATGTCAGACGCGCCAATTTGCAGAGGAATCATCCAGTTTGCAAATCCGACGAAGGCCGGCATGATGGCGCCAAACACCATGATGAGACCATGCATGGTGGTGAGTTGGTTAAACAACTCAGGATTGACCAATTGCAATCCTGGTTGGAACAACTCAGCGCGAATCAACAGCGCCAAAACACCACCAACGATGAGCATGGTGAAAGCAAATAAGAGATACAAAGTACCAATGTCTTTGTGATTGGTGGCGAATACCCAGCGTTGCCATCCATGGGGGGCACCGTGGTGGTCGTCGTGGCCGTGTGCGTGGCCGTGAGGATCGAGAACTGCGCTCATGATGTGTTCCTATTCAACGATGGGGATTAACGGGCGGCTTTGACTTCAGCAGGCTGAACCAGCTGGCCGGTTTTGTTGGACCAATTGTTTTTGGTGTAAGTGATAACGGCAGCAATGTCGGTATCGCTCAATTGCTTCCATGCTGGCATGGCGTTGTTTTGGCCATTTAGCAAGACATGAATTTGTTTGCCAGCATCGGAGTTCAACACCAGAGCAGAGCCATCCAAAGCTTTGATGGCGCCGCCACCTTTACCGCTGGCTTGGTGGCAAGCCACGCAGTTCGCGGCATAGACTTTTTCGCCACGCTGCAAGATCTCTGGCATGCTCCAGACTTTGGAGGGATCGTCCATTTTGGCGGCCATCTTCTTTTGCTCAACAGCGACCCATGCGGCGTAGTCTTCGGCGCTCAATACTTTGACGTGGATAGGCATGTAAGCGTGTTCTTTGCCACACAGTTCTTGGCACTGGCCGCGATAGTCACCAACTGCCTCTGCGCGAAACCATGTGTCGCGCACAAAACCTGGAAGTGCATCTTGCTTGATGCCCAAGGAGGGAACTGCAAAAGCGTGAATCACGTCATTAGCAGTAGTGATGATGCGAACTTTTTTGTTGACTGGAACCACCAAGGGGTTGTCGACTTTGAGTAGATAGTCGTCCACGTCAACGCCCTTGGCACCGTTGTTGGACATCACACGATGCTCGTTGTCGAGGGTGGAAACAAAGGCAATGCCTTCGCCTTCACCTTTGAGGTAGTCGTAACCCCACTTCCATTGGTAGCCTGTGGCTTTGATGGTGAGATCCGCATTGGAGGTGTCTTTTTGGGCGACCACGGCTTTGGTAGCTGGTAGCGCCATCAAGATCACGATGATGAAGGGGATGACGGTCCAAGCGATTTCTACTTTGACAGACTCGTGAAAAGTTGCAGGCTTGTGTCCAACGGATTTGCGGTGCTTCCAAATGGAATAAAACATCACGCCGAAAACTGCCACAAAAATGACCGTACAAATGATCAACATGAACCAGTGCAACCAACCTTGTTCCTGAGCGATCTTGGTCGCAGCAGGTTGCAAATTGAGTTGCCAATTGGCAGGACCGCCAGGTAGGTCGTTCACTGCCCAAGCTGCTGTACCGATCCATGTGGATACAAACAGCAAGGCCGATGCCAACTTCTGGAAAAGATTGTTCTTCATCACTTTCAAATGCCTTAATTGATTTAGCCTGCAGGAGGGTGAACCCTAGGGGTTACCCCAAATTTAGTCACAGCCCGTCATTCTAGCGGGGTATTGCCTCTAGTTTTAGTAAGTAAGGTCTTCATCTGTGTCAGACTGACGAAAGATTTCTCAGCCAATTGAACCTTAGGTATTGGCTTTAAGGCGTGTCCGTAGATCACTTCCACCGTTAGGACCAAGCGCCCTTGTTGATCAGGCTGAGCCAAAGCGGTTAAGGCGTCCTCCAGAGTGTGTTTCCATCGCCGTCCTCGCAAACCTTGAAAACGTTGGTGATGCAAATTACGGCCCAACAGTCGCAAATCCCTTAACAAGTCCGCTGGCTTTGCATAGGTCAGCGTGATGCGCTCCATATCCATCACGGGCTCGGCAAAACCTGCCTGCACCAGCATGTCGCCCCAATCGTGCATGTCGGTAAAAGCGTGTGAAGGTACACCCCACCCCATGCGTTGGTAAATAGGCTGCAACTCACGCAAGGTATCAGGGCCTAGGCTTGAGAACATCAAAAACCCATCGGTGGCCAACAAGCTATGCCATGTGTGTAACAAAGTTTGTGGCGCAACTGCGGTGTGCAAAGCCATATTGGCCCAGACCATGTCGGCCATCTCTTCTTGTGGCAAGCCAGCGACTGCATTTGAGGAAGAGCTATCTTGCGCCAAACCCGCCGCGCTGGTTGAAAAAGAAACGGCTTGTTGCTTCCACACTTTCCACCAAGGATTTGAAAGTGCTGCTTTGGCTTTTTGTAAGCGCTTGTCAGAAGTTTCGATGACAAAACAAGTAGCCTCTGGGTATCGTGCGCGCACAGTGGCATGGGTTTGTAATCCGCCATTGACGGGTGCCCAGTCGACCCATGTTTGGGGTTGCAAGCGAATCCACTGCAAGCGATCTTCCATGCGCTTTCCAATTTCTTCATGCAACCAAGGTGTCTCTGGGTGATTCCATTGTGTCCATCGCTGGCTGGCGACGGGATCAATGGTTGGAACGTGGTCAACAGAAGCGGTTTCAGACATGGCGGGTCAGTATAGGTTCCATGTTTAAGCATCGTTTGGTTTGGCCAGTTTGGTTACAGCGCTTGCGACCACCTAGCGTGTGCCATATTTGCGAGGCATGGCCGAGCGAGCCCTTCTGCGAATCTTGCGTGCGGCAATTTGGCCAGCCTAAGGAAAGATGCCCCACCTGCGCGACCGCGCAACGCAAAGGTGTTTGCTTGTCGTGTCAGCAGCAACCACCCCCACTGCAAACATGCTTGGCCACGGTGACATATGGTCACCCTTGGTCCCAATGCATGGCTCAATTCAAGTTCCATGGAGAAGTAGGCTTAGCCCGTCCGCTTGCGCAATTGATACGCAACACGCCTTGGGTGGAGCCCGCCTTAGAAAAAGCAGATCGCGTGATTCCAATGCCTTTATCGGCCTCACGTCTGCGTGAGCGCGGTTTCAATCAAGCCTACGAATTGGTCAAGCACTTGGCACCACGAAAGGCAGATATCCGTTCGCTATTCCGCTTAGAGCACACGATTCACCAAGTGGGTGCGACACGAGAAGAACGCTTGACCCAAGTGCGCAACACTTTCTGGATAGAGCCCACGCGTATAGCTGCTTTGCGCGGGAAACGCGTGGTCTTGTTAGACGACGTCATGACAACGGGAGCGACCATGTTTGAAGCGGCACGCACGCTTCATCTAGTTGGTGTGAAGCACATCACGGGTTTGGTATTCGCGCGCGCCGAACTTACTGATGCAGGCGAGCTTACTGACGCGGGCGAGCTTACTGACCCGAGCAAGCTCAATGACGCATGAGTCGCGAGACAATGCCCTTATGTTTCATATCGTGCTGGTGCATCCAGAAATACCCCCCAACACGGGCAATGTCATCCGCTTGGCAGCCAATACAGGTTGCAGCTTGCATCTGATAGAGCCACTTGGTTTTTCGATGGAAGACAAGCACATGCGCCGTGCGGGGCTCGACTACCACGAGTACGCCGATGTGGCGCGTTACCCGAGTTGGCAAGACTTTTTAGCAACGGCTCAACCTCCACTAGATCGGATATTTGCCCTCACCACCAAGGGCTCGCACATCGCGCACGAGGCGCAATTCCAAGCAGGGGATTGGTTGGTATTTGGTTCTGAAACAGCGGGCTTGCCCACCGCGATTCGCGAAAGTTTTCCAACGAGCCAGCGCCTCCGTCTGCCCATGCTCGAAGGGCAACGCAGCTTGAATTTGTCGAATTCCGTGGCGGTAATCGTGTACGAAGCGTGGCGCCAAAACGGCTTTAGGCGTATTTAGGCGTATTTAGGCGTAAAGCCTAATCACCGTCTCTGCGACACACACGGGCTTCTCGCTGCCTTCGCGCTCCACGGTAACGCTCCAGACCAGTTGCATGCCGTTGTTGTCGATCGGGTCGCACGATTTCAAGGACATCTTGGCCCGCAAACGCGAACCTACCAAGACGGGGGCGGTGAATCGCACTTTGTTCACCCCGTAGTTAATCCCCATTTTTTGGTCTTGCACTTTGAAAGCTTTGGCAAAAAACTGCGGCATCAAAGACAGCGTCAAAAACCCGTGCGCGATCGTCGTGCCAAATGGTCCCGCTTTGGCGCGCTCAGGATCGACGTGAATCCACTGGTGATCGCCCGTGGCATCCGCAAACTGGTTCACGTGTTCTTGGGTAACAGTGATCCATTCACTGGCGACTTCGCCTTGTCCAACAAACTGAGGGACGCTTTGAAGTGTTTCGAAAATTTTCATGGGGTAACTCTCTTCCAAACTAAGTTCTCAGTAGTCTATTACGCGCTAAGTGCCCTTCTAGAAACCGAAAGCGTCTGGTAGGAACCCAAAGCGGCACCCACCATTTTGGTTATAGACATAGATGCTTTCAGAATAAGCCCTCCCCTACACTATCGCCTTGTATTTTGTATTGACCCACTTATCCCCCCAATGAGCGCTTTCCAAGAAGAAGAAGTTTTGTCCGTTCACCATTGGACCGACCGTCTGTTTAGTTTCACCACCACCCGCGATCAAGGCCTACGGTTCTCCAACGGCCACTTCACCATGATCGGGTTGCGGGTGAACAACAAACCGCTGTTGCGCGCTTACAGCATCGTCAGCGCCAATTACGAAGAGCATTTGGAGTTTCTCAGCATCAAGGTGCAAGACGGTCCGCTGACTTCGCGTCTGCAACACATCCAAGTGGGCGACAAGATCATCGTCGGCCGCAAGCCCACAGGCACCTTGTTGATCGACTACCTCTTACCCGGCAAAAACCTCTATCTGCTCTCCACTGGCACGGGTATGGCGCCATTTTTGAGCGTGATCCGCGACCCTGAAACCTATGAGCGTTTTGAAAAAGTGATCTTGGTCCACGGTGTGCGCGAAGTCAAAGAGCTGGCCTACCACGACTACCTCACCCAAGAGTTGCCCAAGCACGAGTTTTTGGGCGACATGGTGAGCAAGCAGTTCTTGTATTACCCCACCGTGACCCGTGAGCCCTATCAAAACCAAGGTCGGTTGACGGATGCCATTGAAAGCGGCAAGTTGTTTACCAACTTAGGCCTTCCACCCTTTGACGCCGCCCGCGACCGCGTGATGATTTGTGGCAGCCCGCAAATGTTGAAAGACCTCAAGCGCATGCTCGAAAACCGCCATTTCAAAGAAGGCAACACCACCACGCCGGGTGACTTTGTAATCGAGCGGGCTTTTGCGGATCAATAAGCGCTGATCAATGAGCGCTGATCGGAAGTCCCACTAGTTTTTCTAGTTCTTCCCGCGACAAGCCTTCCACCGCATCGATCAAGCGCAAGCCTTGCGCTGTGATCTCTAAGGTGGCCAAGTCGGTGTAAATGCGTTTGACGCAAGCCAAGCCGGTAATCGGATAGGTGCACGCTGGCACGATCTTGCTTTGACCTTGCTTGGTGAGCAAATCCATCATCACCCAAGTTTGCTTGGCGCCAATCGCCAAATCCATCGCGCCGCCAACTGCGGGAATGGCATCGGGCTCGCCGGTATGCCAGTTCGCCAAGTCGCCCGTGACGCTGACTTGAAACGCGCCCAAGACACAAATGTCCAAATGCCCGCCACGCATCATGGCGAAGCTGTCGTTGTGGTGAACGTAAGAGCCACCCTGTAGCAAAGTGACGGGCTGCTTGCCTGCGTTGATCAAATCAAAATCTTCGTCCTCGGGCGCAGGCGCGGGGCCCATGCCCAAGATGCCGTTTTCGCTGTGCAAGACGATCTCCAAACCTTTAGGCAAATGGTTCGCCACTTGGGTCGGCATGCCAATGCCCAGATTGACATACACGCCCTCCGGAATGTCTTGCGCCACGCGCGCGGCGACTTGGTCTTTGGTTTTGCGTTGGTAGGCCATTGCTTTTCGTTAGGGGTACAAATCAGCGGCTCAGGCCTGTTTTTTAAAACCACCGCCCACCGTTGCAGTGCGGGGGACTTGCACGATGCAATGCACAAAGATGCTCGGGGTCACGATGGTCTCAGGGTCTAGCGTGCCCAAGGGCACGACTTCATGCACAGACGCGACGGTGCGCTTAGCCGCCATGGCCATCACCGGGCCAAAGTTGCGGGCTGATTTGCGGTAGGTCAGATTGCCCCAGCGGTCACCACGTTCTGCTTTGATCAAAGCCAGATCACCGTAAATCGGGTACTCCAACACATACATGCGCCCATTGATTTCACGCGTTTCTTTGAGCGATCCGTCTTTGTTTTTAGCCAAGTCTGTGCCGTAGCCAGTCGGTGTGAAGAAAGCGCCAATTCCCGCGCCTGCCGCACGAATGCGCTCCGACAAATTGCCCTGCGGCACCAGTTCCAACTCCAACTTGCCCGAACGGTACAAGCCATCGAACACATAACTATCGGTTTGACGCGGAAAGCTGCAAATCAGTTTGTCGACTCGGCCTGTTTTGAGAATAGCCGCGATGCCGACATCGCCATTGCCCGCGTTGTTATTGACCAAGGTCAGATGGCGCGTTTGACTTCCTTCCAATACCTCGAGCAAGCCGTCGACTAACTCATCAGGAATGCCGGCGGTACCAAACCCGCCCACCATGATGGTCGCGCCGTCGTCGACGGTGCCGATGGCCTGCACCACCGAATCGGCTTGCTTGTTGATCATGGGTGTTAAACGCGCTCGATGATCAAGGCGATGCCTTGACCCACACCAATACACATGGTGCACAAGGCGTAACGGCCTTGGGTGCGATGCAACTGGTACATCGCGGTCGTGATCAAACGCGCGCCGCTGGCACCCAAAGGATGGCCCAAAGCGATAGCACCACCGTAGGGGTTCACGCGTGGGTCATCGTCTTGCAAACCCAATTGGCGCAACACCGCCAAACCTTGGGCTGCGAAGGCTTCGTTGAGCTCAATCACATCCATTTGCGCCAAAGACAAACCCGTCAACGCCAACACTTTTTGTGAAGCGGGCGCAGGTCCAATGCCCATGATGCGTGGCGGCACGCCAGCGGTCGCCATACCCACAATGCGGGCCTTGGGGGTTAAGCCTTGCTTGGCGGCGGTTTGCTCGTTGGCAAGAATCAAAGCGCAAGCGCCATCGTTCACACCACTGGCGTTACCCGCTGTGACGGTGCCGTCAGGCCGCACCACTGGCTTGAGTTTGGCCAAAGATTCCATGCTGGTCGCACGCGGATGTTCGTCCACATTCACCACCACGGCATCGCCCTTTTTCTGGGGAATGGTGACGGGGCA
>CAYFLF010000013.1:0-19258 GCA_964343725.1 uncultured Bordetella sp. | reverse complement strand
AAAACAGGACACGGTTTGCCAACAATCGCCGCTTCAAGAACTCCTGGAATGCCCATTAGGCAGTTCTCAACTTCGACTGAATAGATCTTGAACCCACCACGATTGAGCATGTCTTTTTTGCGGTCAAATATTTTGACAAAACCGTCTTTGTCCATGCACCCCAAATCGCCTGAATGCCAGTAACCGGCTGTAAAAGACTGTGCGGTGGCTTCTGGGTTGTCCCAATATCCAGGTACCACCATTGGGCCGTTTATCCAAAGTTCACCTGTTTCGCCAAATGGCACTTCTTGGCCAGCATCGTTCATGATCCGCACATCTGCACATGGCAACACGCGTCCCACACTATCTAAATGTGCATCGTTCATGCCGGCGGGCATTAAGGTGACTGGTGATGTTGTCTCTGTAGCACCGTAAGCATTTCGCAAATCTAAGTTTGGCAAATATTGGGCCAGTTGCTCTATGACCGACACTGGCATAGGTGCGCCACCGTACCCGCCGATGCGCCAATGCTGCAATGCATCTGCATTAAAACTAGGTTCTAACAAGCACAGGCTGTACATCGCAGGCACCATAAGGGTATGGGTCATGCGCTCTTGGGTCGCGAACTCTAAGAACTGTTTAGCCTTGAATTCCTGCATGACCAAAATCGCACCTCCAACTTGCACCATGGTTGCAATGATGGCGATCAAGCCTGTGACATGGCTTGCAGGCACTGCCAACATAGATGAATCGTTTTCAGTTAAGCGCATTCCGTACTGGTAATGCAATACCGAGTGGACGATGTTGGCGTGGGTAATCATGGCCCCTTTTGGATTGCCCGTAGTGCCAGATGTATACAGAATGACCGCTACATCAAATTGATCTGCATGGTGAGCAGGAGTGTTAATTTGAGAGGTTTTAGCCAATAAGCTAGATAAAAATACGGTCTGCGCATCAATAGCGAGCTGATCGTCCAAATCGCTGTCTAAACATATGCGATGTTCAAGAGAAATAACATCACTGCGCAGTGGAATGCGGTCTGCCAAACTTGCATCAAACGCAATGGCCTTGGCCTTGCATTGGTTCATGATGTAGGTCAGACCAGGGCGCTGCTCTCGAATGCCGACTGGAACGGCAATCGCCCCCAGATATTGGATTGCAAACAGTAAGAAAACAAATTCAGCGCGATTGCTGACAAAGAGGACAACCCTGTCTTGAGGCTTAATGCCTAAGTCATGTAGAACCTGGGCATAGCGCTCTACCGATTGCCAGACCTCTTGGTAAGTCCATCGTTGATTATCAAAAACCAAGGCTTTACGGTCGCCATGAAGTTTGACTGCTGTTTGCAGTAAATTCAAAAAATTAGTAGGTCGTTCTGCAAAACACCTAACTAGTCGATCGTTTCCCCAGGCTTCAAAACGATGTTCTGGTAATTGTGAATCGGTCCAATACATTTAAAAATTTAAACTGCATTAGCACCGCGTTCGATGACTACTTCTTGCGACACCAAATTGCTGGAATGGTTCAAGTCAGATTGCGCGATCAGGACCGATAAATCCGTACCCCTTAATCCACTGATAACTTCGCTCAGGCGTATCGATAAAGCAGGGGCAACACCTTCAAAAGGTTCGTCTAGAAGTAAGAGCTTGGTACCGATAGATAAGGCGCGAGCGAGAGCTACTAATTTTTGTTGTCCACCTGAGAGCAATAACGCTTTGCGCGATGACATAGCTTCTACTTCTGGCAACACGCTGTAGACAAAGCGAAGTCTTTCTTGTGCTTTGAGATTCGGAGATACCCACAATGGAATCAAAATATTTTCTTCTACCGTTAACTCGGGTACTAATCCTCTATCCTCAGGCATGTAGCCAATCCCAAGGGTAGCGCGCGCGTCTGGTGGAAGCTTCGTTAAGTCCTCTCCATGAAAGAGCATCGAGCCAGAACTTGGATGTAAATGACCCATCAAACTACGCATGAAACTCGTTTTCCCAGCCCCATTACGACCCACTAAGCCAGACATCGCTTTTGTCTCGAGCCTCAGACTAAACCCACGGAGGACTTGAACAGACTCAATATTGACGTGTAAGTCATTTACTTCAAGCATGACTGGATTCCTGTCTTAACTCTCCAGTCACGTAACGCCTTACATCTTCATTGATTAAGGCTTGCTCAGGCGCAGCATCTGCAATGATGCGACCGCTATAAAAAGCAATCACACGGTCTGCATATCGGCGCACGATGTCCATATCGTGTTCCACAAATAAAGCGGTCAAAGGCTCATTACCAAGCGCGCGCATGATGGTGTCCATCATTGGGAATTTTTCTTCAGCGGACACACCACTGGTAGGCTCATCCAGCAGCAAAAGTTTAGGAGAGCCAGTCATAGCGATGGCGATGTCGAGTAACTTGCGAATGCCACCAGGCAATTCTTTCACGCGCCTTTGACTGTGTTGAGAGAGTCCAAATCGCTCTAGCAGGTCAGCGCCACGCGAAAGGTGTTCTTGATTGTTGGAGGATCGCCAGATGGACAGTTTGTTTTCATGACAGGCCATTGCAACCAACATGTTTTCCATCACGGTTAACGCGGGATAGAGTTGAGGAATTTGAAACGAACGTGCTACACCCAAGTGGGTAATTTGTCTAGGAGATAGATTGGTAATGTCGGAATTATTGAATTGAATCACACCACTGTCGGGTTTGAGGTAACCAGTGATCATGTTCACGAAGGTAGTTTTACCCGCTCCGTTACTGCCTATAAGACTAACACGCTCTCCTGTGGAAATGTCTATGCAGATATCTTGCGCAGCTACAACAGCACCAAATTGCTTTTGTAAATTTTGAGCACTAAGAAGAAGATTGTTAGTCAAGTTTGCACCTTTGAAGATGTTCGACTCCACAAAGATCCTAGACCGTGGGGTAAAAAGCGGATCACTACTAACAAGAAAATACCTAATGCCAGTTGCCAGGTATTGGGAAAATACGCGCTCGAAAACGAACGGACTGCCTCCAAAATGAAAGATGACAACATGATTGCCACCACGCTCTGCGTACCAGCCAAAATTGCAACAAATACAAATTCGCCAGAGGTTGTCCAATAGCTGAATGTTGGGTCAATGTGACCTAGTGCCATGACTGCCATGGCGCCACCACATCCTCCTAAGAATGCAGCAAATAAAAAATTAATCGCCATGGTGTCCCGCACAGAGCCACCTAGGTATTCAACGCGTAATTCGTTTTCCCGAATTGCTTGGGTAATCAATCCTCTGGTGGAGTCAAAATAAATGCGACATACATAAGCCATGAAGCACGCAAGACATAAAGAAATGGCGTAGAGCACATAGCCTACCCAAGCATCTATCAAAGTCTGACCAAGCAATGTAACGCGCCCAAGATTAAATCCGTCTGAGCCACCCAAAGACTCTGTTTTAACCAAAATTCCATAACCCACCATGGACAGTGCCAAGGTCAGCATAGAGAAAAATATGCCTCGGTAACGGGACAACAAAGGAGCAAACGGGCCGGTTATCAGCAAAGCAGTGAGTCCACCACTCAAAATAAGTACAAGTGCATCTGTTACGCCTAATTTTTGGAACATCAGCGCTGCGGTATAGCCACCAATGGCAGACATTAAACCTTGGCCAAATGCCACTACGCCCCCGCGCATCAGTAATACGATACCTAGCGATACCATGCCGTTCGCAAAAGCCATGGTGCACATAAAAAGAAGCCACTTGGGTAAAACCAAACCAAGTGCGAGCATTAGGGCTGTAGATATCACGGCGGAGACCGTCAACGATGCTAGCGATCGGTGCATGGTTAAATTTTTCTAGCCTGTATTCGCTGAAATAAGCCCTCAGGTCGGACCATTAATACCATCGCCATGACCACATAAATTGAAAAAAGCTCAGCGACTGGCACCAGATGGACAGCTGTTGCACGCGAGAGTCCAACGATCAACGCTCCAATTGCAGCGCCCTCAATACTCCCCAATCCACCAATGATGACGACAGCGAAAGAAAGAATAATGACGCTGACAGACAACCCTGGTTGCACTGAAATCATGGGAGCGGTGAACGCACCTCCGATAGCGGCTAAAAAGACCCCGATACCAAAAGCATACATATAGACTTGAGAGACCCTCACTCCCATGCTTGACGCTATTTCTGGACTATGGATCACTGCGGTAACAATCTTGCCTTGACGGGTTTTATTGAGTGCCCACCACACAATAGAGCCAACAACAACTGCCAAAAAAACTAGCAAAAAGTCATAACCTACGTATACCTGATCCCCAATTTCAATATTTCCAAATAGGCCATAGGGTTCAGAAACGTAGTAGGGGTTAGCTCCCCAAATAATTTTGGTAATGTCTTCCATGCATAAGAACATGGCGTAGGTCACTAAAACTAACAGTACCTCGTCGTGGCCATAGAAAAAGCGCAACAAGCCACGCTCAGTAAGGGGAGCCACCAGCACAGCAATTGCAATCGCAGCCATCAACATAGCCACCAGACTCCAAGCAGGAGCCCAATGCAAGGTGGCTATCCATCCGACAAAAGTAGCGGCTGCGTAGGCACCAAGTGCATAAAAACTCCCGTGTGCAATATTCAGAATCTTTAAGACTCCAAATACCAAAGTTAAACCCAGAGCGACTATGAATAGCCAAGACGCATAAGTCAGACCATCAATCAGAATGGTGACAGCCAATCCCATGAGTCGTTTCTAGGATTAATTGCACTTAGCGCCAGGAAATCCTGCTTTGAGCCATTCGATTGAACTCATATTAGCTGGCGGGTTGACGCATTCGGCTGGAAACCTTTGAATGTCTTCGATCATGACCATCTTTTTATTGGCATCCCACTTGGTACGACCGATCGCAGTTTCTTGAATAGCTTGATTGCCACCACCTAACACCATACGAATTTTTCCAGCGGGTGAATCCCACTCGCTGTTTTTCAAGGCGGCTGCCAGTTGTTCCGGTGTTGGTTTTTTTCCGCCATTGGCAGCCATCGCTTTTTCGACGGCAAGTTTCAAACCTAACAATGCTTGTGCCATGCGATAGGGTGCTTGCACTGGATAAACATTATTGGCTTTCTGATAGATGTCCCACCACCAGTCGTTCAAAGGTGACTTAGGCGCCATAAGACCGTATGCACCTCTAGCACCAAGAATGGTTCCATCAGGCACTTTTTCACCCAATCCTGGTAACACGTGGTCACCAGCAGATAAGACGACTTGAGAGCGCTTAAACATTCCCCTTGGGGCAGACTGAAGGATCAAGGCTTGTAAATCTCCGCCCCAAAGACTGGAATGCACCAAATCTGCAGGTTTAGCCATGATGGCTGAGATTTCAGTACCGTATTGCCCAGCACCAAACTTCGGTAGCAAATCTTCACCAGGTTTGGCGTCAGGATAAAGCTTCGCCATTGCTAGTACGAAGTCAGTACGAGAGTCCTGTCCCCATGCATAGTCCTGATTAATCATGTTGAATGATTTGACTGGAATGTTTTTAGCTTTCAAGTAACGAGCCAAAGCAACGTTGTCCATCGTGGCATGTGCAGCTGTTCGGAAAACATAGTTGTACTTGCCGTCTTCAAAAATTCTCGGCGTGCCACAGTCATAAAGAATCAAAAACTTTTTCAGTTCTTCAGCAACTGGGGCTACAGCTAGACAGTCTCCAGAACCAACGTACCCAACGACAGCATCCACTTTGTCACGGTCATACAAATTACGAAGTTCTTGCACTTGCTTGGTCGCACCACCGTTTTCATCCACATAAATAGGTTCGATAGTTAATCCACCAAAACCTTTTTTGTTGTAAGGAGCAGGTGCTTGGCCTTTGTTGAAAGCATCGACTAAAACCTTAGCGCCATTGACAGCAGGAATACCAAAGCTCTCAGCCGCTTGCCCAGATAAGAAACTGACAATACCAACTTTGAAGGTTTCCTGAGCCGATGCAGACCAACAAGTGGTGGCAAGCGCTGTGGCAAGAGCAACGCTACGAAATACAAGTTTGAGTTTCATTTTTGGCATAGCACTTAATCTCCTATTTTGAATACAGGTAATGTCTTATGAATCTTCAAAATTTTGCAGGGTAAATACCCTAAATCCAGAAAAATTTATCTAGATTTATATTGCGTAGCGCCGAACAAAACTTCATTCGCTTTGTCGTCATGTTGAATAGGCTTGCGCAAACTCGCTAAAACTTCTACGCCGCGTTGCACGGCGGGTCTTGCGGCGATGAGATCAAACCACTTTTTCAAGTGTGGGTAATCGGCCCAATCGATTCCTTGGTTTTGCCAATTTCGAAGCCATGGAAAGATAGCGATATCTGCGATGGTGTAGGTGTCGCCGGCAATGAATTTAGAAGTTTCTAATTGTTTGTTCATCACGCCGTACAAGCGTTTCGCTTCGTTGGTGTAACGATTGACTGCATAGTCAATTTTTTCAGGGGCGTACTGTCTGAAGTGATGGTTTTGTCCCAGCATGGGGCCAACCCCTCCCATTTGAAACATCAACCACTGTAGGACTTCGAATCTTTGTCGATCGCTTTTGGGTAAAAACTGACCCGTCTTTGAAGCCAAGTACAAAAGAATGGCGCCTGATTCAAACAGACTGATGGGTTTGCCGTCTGGTCCGTGGGGATCGACCATGGCTGGAATTTTGTTGTTGGGACTTATCTTTAAAAAGTGGGCATCGAACTGATCGCCTTTGCCGATATTGATGGGGTGAGCTACCCAATCTTTGTCAAGACGGTAGCCACATTCTTCCATCATGATGTGGACTTTGTGACCGTTGGGCGTTGGCCATGAGTAGATCTCAATCATGTTTAACTTCCTCTTGTGATGGGCATTTCAACATCTTGGGGCATGGTCGCGATGTGGCGAGCCAGTTCAAGTTTAGCGATGGAGTTGCGATGCACCTCATCAGGGCCGTCGGCAAGACGCAGGGTGCGTTGATGCGCATAGGCATAGGCGAGGGGAAAGTCGTCACTCACGCCGCCACCGCCGTGCGCTTGAATCGCCCAATCAATGATCTGTGTTGCCATATTGGGTGCTACCACTTTGATCATGGCAATTTCTGACTTGGCGATCTTGTTACCAACTGTGTCCATCATGTAAGCAGCTTTGAGCGTCAATAAGCGCGCTTGCTCGATCATGATGCGTGACTCTGCAATACGCTCATGCCATACACCTTGGCTAGAAACAGGCTTGCCGAATGCCACGCGGGAATTTAGACGTTTGCACATGAGTTCCAAGGCGCGCTCTGCGCTACCGATCGTGCGCATGCAATGGTGAATACGACCTGGGCCTAAACGGCCTTGGGCAATTTCAAATCCACGGCCTTCGCCCAGCATCAAATTGCCAACAGGCACACGGACGTTCTTGAGTTCGACTTCCATGTGGCCATGCGGTGCATCGTCATAACCAAATACGGTCAAGGGACGCAATACTTTGATACCGGGTGTATTGGCAGGCACCACAATCATGCTTTGTTGGGAGTGGCGAGGGGCCTCTGGGTCTGTTTTTCCCATCACGATATAGACCGCACATCGTGGGTCACCCGCACCAGAGCTCCACCATTTGAGTCCGTTGATCACGTATTCATTGCCTTCACGACGAATACTGCATTGAATATTGGTGGCATCAGATGAAGCGACAGCGGGTTCAGTCATCAAGAAGGCAGAGCGGATTTCACCGCGCAAAAGTGGTTCCAGCCATTGGTCTTTGATTTCTTCACTCGCATAGCGCTCAAGCGTTTCCATATTGCCGGTATCTGGGGCTGAGCAATTGAAGATTTCTGCAGCAAATGGAACGCGACCCATGATTTCGCACAAGGGTGCATATTCCAAATTGGACAAACCTTGCGGTGCGCGCTTGCTGTGCGGCAGGAATAAATTCCATAAACCCGCTTGACGCGCGATCGGTTTGAGTTCTTCCACGATCTTGGTGGGTATCCACGCATTACCTTTGGCACGGTTTTCTGCAATTTCAGCGAAAAATCTTTTTTCGTTGGGATAAATGTGCGCGTCCATGAAGGCGAGCAAGCGTGCTTGCAAATCCTTGACTTTATCGGTGTAGTCGAAATTCATGAAGTGCTCCTAGAGAAAGTGAAAATGGTTTGAAATTAAGCGAGTTGTGCAAATTTCCAGGCTAATTCAGCCATGGGTCTAGCGCCTGCGCCAGATGCTTTGGCTTGTTCGCTAGAGGCAGTTCCTGCCTCCACGCGCTTTGCAATGCCTTGCAAAATTGCAGCAATACGGAACATGTTGTAGGCAAGATAAAAATACCAATCGTTTTTGAGATCGCTAGGTGTTGCCAAGCCTGTGCGGTCACAGTATTTGTGAATATATTCGGCCTCAGTCGGGATACCCAAGGCAGCAACGTCCAAGCCACCAATGCCTCTAAAAGTACCAGGAGGGATATGCCATGCCATGCAGTGGTAACTAAAGTCCGCCAAAGGATGACCAATGGTGGAGAGTTCCCAATCCAAAACAGCCATCACTTTGCTGTCGCTCGGGTGGAACATCAAGTTATCTAAACGGTAGTCGCCATGCACGATGCTGACTTTGGATGCATCGAGGGCACTAGCGGGCATATTGGCAGGCAACCATTGCATCAAATGGTTCATTTCTGGGATGGGTTGCGTTTCAGAGGCAACGTATTGTTTGCTCCAGCGACCAATTTGACGCTCGAAATAATTGCCTGGTTTGCCGTAATCGGCCAAGCCACATGCTTGGTAGTCGACGGTGTGCAAGGCGGAGATGACTCGGTTCATCTCGTCATAAACGCTGGCACGTTGCGCGTTGTTCATTTGGGGTAATGACTGATCCCATAAAACGCGCCCTTGCACGAATTCCATCACATAAAACGCGCGTCCGATCACAGTTTCGTCTTCACACAGCACATGCATTTGGGCAACGGGTACATCTGTGTTTTGTAGACCCCGCATGACTTTGAATTCACGCTCAATCGCATGCGCAGAGGGCAAAAGTTTGGCGACTGGGCCGGGCTTGGCGCGCATCACATAGCTTTTGGTCGGAGTGACGAGTTTGTAGGTGGGATTTGATTGGCCACCTTTGAACATTTCGACTGTCAACGGCCCTTTAAAGCCATGTAAATTTTGGTCTAACCATGACTGCAAGGCAGATT
The DNA here is from genome assembly GCA_964343725.1 of uncultured Bordetella sp. Lineage (GTDB taxonomy): Bacteria > Pseudomonadota > Gammaproteobacteria > Burkholderiales > Burkholderiaceae_C > Limnohabitans. The sequence continues at coordinate 10,127 of CAYFLF010000013.1, read as the reverse complement.
CATCAAATTGATGCGCACTGCTAACAGCCCGAGTTCCTTCAAAATTTTCGTACTGACTCATTCCACGAAGCCTTTCAATCGTCTGCTTCGCTGATACGTAAAAGAGCATCGCGGTTGCGAATGACCAAACCACCTGGTTCGATTCGTATGGCGTTTTCTCGCTCCATCGCTTTGAGTTCTTGGTTGACGCGTTGCCGTGAAGCACCCAAGAGTTGAGCCAGTTCCTCTTGCGCCAGGTGCAATCCAATGCGAATTTCCTCGCCGTTGGCGAGCGAAGGAACACCATAACTGCGGGCAAGATGCAGTAACTGTTTGGCTAAACGTGAACGCAGGGGCAATGTGTTGAGGTCTTCTACCAATCCAAACAACTGGCGAATGCGTCTTGCTTGCAAACGCAACATCGCTTCGTAAAACTCGACGTGTTGGCTGAGGATTTTCTGAAAATCGGCTTTGGCCACGCACAAGATGGTGGTTTCGCCATGTGCATAGACATCGTGCGTACGGCGATCGCCGTCCAATATGGCCACATCGCCGAACCAAATGCCTGGTTCCACGTAGGTGAAAGTGATTTGCTTTCCCGAAAGCGAAGTTGAGCTCACGCGAACAGCACCCTTGGCGCACGCCATCCATTCCTCGGGCGGATCGCCGCGCGCTGCGATCAGGTCGCCGTCTTTGCATCGTTTGACGTAAGCGCATCGAAGAATATCGTGTCGAAGAGATGGTGAAAGAGATGAGAACCAACGTCCTGCGTTGATGGCCTCGCGTTCTTCGATATTAAGAATGGGATCTTCCATAAACTGTCTTGTGTGTGACCTCAAATTGATAAATTGTCGCAAGGGAGACCTCATGTTTGAAGTCACCCTAGCGTTAATACGGGGGTGGGCTTATTTGTAAGTCGGTTTTTCTTTATTCAAAAAAGCTGAAATACCAATTCCCGCGTTAGGGTGATGTAAGTTTTTTACAAAATTGTCCTGCTCTTGCGCCAAATGGGCATTGAGACTTTGGGTAGATGCGTCATTGATCAACTCTTTGATACTTTGCATAGCATTAGGGGCGCGAGCGTTGATTCGTTCGGCTAAATCCAGCGCCTGCGTCAAAGCTGTTCCTGATTCAACAAGTCGATTCACGCTGCCAAGCGTATGCAACCGTTCTGCACTGATTCGTTCACCTAACAACATCAACTCGGCTGCAAGTTGCCGGGGCAAGGTTTTGGACAAATTCCAACTGCCACCACCATCAGGAGATAAAGCGATGCTGCTGTACGCCATGACGAAAACGCTGTCCCTAGCCGCTACCACTAAATCGCACATGAGGGCCAAAGAAAACCCAGCACCCGCCGCCGCACCCTCCACAGCTGCAATGACTGGCTTTGGGAAGGTATGAATAGCTTCCATCCAAGTGTGTAGCCCATCGATGCTCTGCGCTTGGACCTCCTTGGGTTTTTCGCGATTGGCAAGCAATCGTTGCAAGTTGCCACCAGCACAAAAGTTTGCACCTTCGCCAGTGATGATGACGCTACGAATTTCAGAATTACTTTCTGCTGCATTCAAGGCTTCAATACCGGCGGTATAGATTTCGGGGCCCAATGCATTGCGCAATGCAGGGTTTGAGAGGGTCAACACCAAAGTTTGACCATGCACTGCGCTTTTGAGTTGTCCTGTCATTTATTGCTCAACATGGGTCAGACTCAAACCAATAGCACCGCGTCGGCGCAACCAAGGGCTAGGACGATAACGTGGGTCACCGTAGACGGTTTGCACATTGAACAAAACTTCCAAAATCTCGGTGGGACCATACAGATCACCCATGGCCAATGGCCCCATGGGGTATCCCAAGCCTAGAGTCACCGCAGTTTCTAAATCTTGCGGGCTACAAATGCCTTGTTGACAGATATCGCAAGCGATGTTGACGATATTGGCCACGACGCGCTGCGTCACAAAACCACCGCTGTCACGAATCACACTCACAGCTTTGCCGTCACGCGCAAACAAGGCGTGTGCCGCTTCGCGCATATCAACACGGGTGGCGGGGTTGGTGGCAAGCACGCGGCGCTTGGTTAATTTGTCGTCAATTAAAAAATCGATGCCGATCGTGCGCGCAGGATCTAAACGCTCGACGATTGCCACCGTGGTGATATCAAAGCCCAAAGGCGCCACGATGGAGAGCGCTTGTGTGGAAGGAGAAGCCCCAGTTTCAATCTTGGCGCCTAAGTCTTTAAGAAGCTGCAAAAGTTCTACGCGACGTACCGCACGTGTAGAGACCCAAACGGGAGGCATTTCTTCGACCACGGGCACAGGGGGCTCATTGGGTATTTGTGCGATACCGTTTTCGTATTTGTAGAACCCGTCTGAGACTTTTTTGCCAAGTACACCTCCGGCTAAACGCTGGGCGGTGATGACACTCGGACGATAGCGTGGCTCTTCGTAGTACTGCTTGTATATCGACTCCATCACAGGGTGAGAGACATCCAGCGCAGTTAAGTCCATCAATTCAAAAGGCCCGAGCTTGAAACCTGCTTGGTCTTTCAAAATGCGATCGATAGTTGCAAAGTCTGCAATGCCTTCAGACACGATACGCAATGCCTCTGTGCCGTATCCGCGCCCCGCATGGTTCACGATGAAACCTGGTGTGTCTTGGGCATTCACTGCTTTGTGGCCCATTTGCTTTGCATACTCAGTCAAGGAAGCGCAAACGTTGGGGTTGGTTTTGAGGCCCGCAATGACTTCCACCACTTTCATCAATGGGACGGGATTGAAGAAGTGGTAGCCCGCAAATTGCGCAGGGCGCTTGAGTGCAGAGGCAATGGCAGTGACGGAGAGAGATGATGTGTTGGTGACCAGCACTGCGCTCGGTTGCACGATTTGCTCTAGCTCAGCAAAAAATGATTGCTTGATATCCAGACGCTCCACAATCGCCTCAATGACTAAATCGCAATCATTGAGATCGCTTAATTGGCTAGCACTGTGCAGATTGGCTTTGAATTGCGTGACTTGTTCGGCAGTAAAGCGGTTTTTCTCAAGCAGTTTGTCCCACTGCTGGTGCATATTTTTAGAGGCTTTTGCAACGGCCTCCGCTTGTACGTCATAGAGTTTGACCAAACTACCCGCTTGGGCAGCGATTTGGGCGATTCCTTGGCCCATGGCGCCAGTCCCTACCACGCCTACAGTTTTAAAAATTGGTTTCATCTATCAATTATCGCTGAGCTCTTTTTTTAGCCTATCGTCAAGGCTGGGGCTAGAGCTCTATCAAGGCTTATTGGAATTTTTTAAATCGTCTTGTTGCGCGCGCTGCAAGAAGACTGGTTGTAATGGCCAACACGACACCGCCAAATGCAAACCAATGCAGATCGTCCATACGCCCTTGGGTGATCAACCATGCTCCGCCCGCAGAACCCACCGCTTGGCCCAAATACATCGAAGAAGTGTTGAGGGCTACGGAGCCAGCGGAGAGTTTGGGTTCAATGTGGATCAATCGCGCTTGCTGGGCGGAATTGCTAGCAAACATGCCCAAACCCCATGGCGTCAACACTAAAAATGCCAAATAAAAACTATTTCCCAGCGACCAACATGCCATGCTGACTGCAATGCATAGCAAGCTGAAAGTAACCGCCTTGTCTGCACCAAAGCGGTCTACATGTCGCGAAAGCATCACATTTCCAAATAAACCGCAGGCGCCAAACCACGCCAGCAATAAACCGAGTTGCTCAGGCGTGGTGAGAAGCGTGAGTTTGAAATAAGGTGCAAAGTAAGCAGACAGAAAAAACTGTCCACTCGCGCTGATCACGGTAACAAGCAAAGTCAGCACCAAAGGTTTGGTACTGAACGTCTCTCGCCAAGCAGCCAGCGTCATCACAGGTGGTGCAATTTTGTTGGGAAGTACGCCCCAAACCCATGCTGCGCTGATAAAGGACAGGGTGGAGAGCAGACCAAATACGCTGCGCCATCCATAGACTTCACTCAGCCAGGCTGAAATAGGCATTCCAATCACAGATGAAATTGACCACCCTAAAAAGATAAAAGTAATCGCTCGGCCACGCGCTTGTGGCTCCGCCAATTGACCGATACATGCAGCGGCTTGGGGGGTGAAGATAGCGGGGGCCATCATGGCGATGACCCGAAACCACAAGATATGCACAAAGTCGGGCATGAATAAACACACCGCGTGCATCAAGCCATACCAAAGCATGACCAAGGCAAGTAACTTACGCCGGTCATAGGTGCCAAGTACGGTGGCAAAAACAGGGGCACTCAAGCACATCAAGATGGAGCCTGCGGTAATTAAGCCTCCCGCTGCTGAAATGCTGACGTCTAAGTTGTGGCTGATGTCGTTCAAGGACCCAGGAACCATCAACACGCCAAAGCCAATGACGGCATTACCAAATAACAGGCACCACAAAAGCGCAGGCGAGAGGCGGTGCATCTCGATTTATCTGCGAACTTGTAAGGCGCCAGGATTGACGATATTGGTAGGGGTACCTTTGATGAAATTCACCACGTTGTCAAACGCAGTGCCAAAGTACAGCTCGTAACTTTCTTGTTCCACATAGCCGATGTGTGGCGTGCAGATGCAGTTCTCCAAACGTAGCAGGGCGTGGCCTTGCAAAATGGGTTCGCTCTCAAACACATCGATGGCAGCCATTCCTGGGCGGCCACGGTTCAAGCCAGCAATCAAGGCGTCAGGCGCGATCAATTCCGCGCGCGAGGTGTTGACCAGCAATGAAGTGGTTTTCATAGATTGCAGGTCTTCTAGCGTGACGATGCCCCGGGTCGCATCGTTCAAGCGCAGATGCAAACTCACGATGTCGGATTGGCTAAAAAATTCTTCTCGACTAGCTGCTGCTTCATAACCGTGTTCAACGGCTAAGGCGCGTGAGGTTTCACTGCCCCAAAGCAATACCCGCATTCCAAAGGCTTTGCCGTATCCCGCTAACAGCTGTCCGATCTTTCCGTAACCCCAAATGCCTAAGGTTTTGCCTTTTAAGACTTGACCCAAAGCAAAGTTCGTAGGCATGGCGCTCGATTTCAAGCCAGATTGTTGCCATGCACCGTGTTTGAGGTTATTGATGTATTGGGGCAACCGACGCATGGCCGCCATGATCAGGGCCCATGTCATTTCAGCGGGGGCGATGGGAGAGCCAGTGCCCTCAGCGACCACGATGCCGCGTTCTGTGCAAGCGGTGACATCCACATGGCTACCGATCTTGCCTGTTTGCGAGATCATTTTGAGCTTGGGAAGTTTCTCAATCAGTTGGCGCGTGATGTGGGTGCGTTCACGAATGAGAACCAGGATTTCAGCATCCTTGAGCCTCACCGACAACTGGCCCACACCCTTGATCGTGTTGGTGTAAACCTTGGCGGGATAGGGCTCCAATTTATCGGAACAATTTAGTTTGCGGACGACATCTTGGTAATCGTCAAGGATGACTATATTCATCCCTCCATTGTGCCTTGCCACCTAAAGGCAGGCGTTTAATGTCTGTTTTCTAGCTCTGCTAAGCGGTCAAGTTCGGCGCAAACGTCGGCCATGCGGCCTGATATCACCATGCGACCCGCGCTTTGGCGGTTTTGCTGTGCTTCCATGACACGAGCGACGCGCAAAGGGATGGGGGTAGCAAATGCAGGTGCGCTATGCATGGATGCAGCGGGCATCATGCTGCGCACAGCAGAGTTGAGGGGATTGAGCCAGCGGTAGGCGCTAAACAAGGCGATGTTCATGGTGTGCTCTCTTTACATCAGGAAATTGTTACGAATGAGTCCAACGGCCAAGCCTTCTATTTCAAAAGGTTCGTCGTTTTGGACGATGATGGTTTTGAAGTCTGGGTTTTCAGCGTGTAGCTCAATACGGTCTGACTTGCGCTCAAACCGTTTCACCGTGACGTCGTCGCCTAAGCGTGCCACCACGATTTGGCCGTTTTTCGCCTCGCGGGTGGATTGCACGGCGAGTAGATCGCCATCCATGATTCCTGCATCGCGCATGGACATGCCGCGCACACGCAACAGGTAGTCGGCTTTGCGGTCAAACAGACTGCTTTGGATGAGGTATTTTTGGTCGATGTGTTCTTGCGCCAAGATGGGGGAGCCAGCAGCGACGCGACCGATCAGAGGCAAAAGCAAACTTTGCTGGAATTGGCTCATTTTTTCGGAGACTTCTTCCGCAAAGCCGAATGCGGATTGCGATCGGTTATGCGATTTCAGGCGAATGCCACGCGATGTGCCGCTAACCAACTCAATTGCGCCCTTGCGTGCAAGGGCTTGCAGATGCTCTTCCGCTGCATTGGCAGATTTGAAGCCGAGCTCGGCGGCGATTTCAGCGCGGGTTGGTGGAGAACCTGTGTTGGCAATAGCCGATTGGATAAGCTCCAGAATTTGCTGCTGCCTTGCAGTGAGTTTGGGTAAGTCTGCCATCGTTACTTCTCCATGCACAATGAGGTTTGGTTGCAATGCCTGTTTAGGCATCCAGTAACTGTATTTTTAACCAGTAAATTGGATTTGGCAAGAGATGGATGCAAAAAAAGATCAAAAAATTGTTGTTTTGGCCACAGGCGGCACGATTGCGGGTGTTGCGGGCGATGTGTCCAAGCCCAACAAATATGTCTCCGGTCAATTGAATGTGTCTGAACTCACACAGAACCTAGTCACCCATGGTGTCGAACTGGTGCAAGAACAGGTTTTCAATATCGACAGCAAGGACATGCAATTTGCCCACTGGCAGTCCTTGTTAGGGCGATGCGACTATTGGCTCGGGCAAGACGATGTGGCAGGGTTGATCGTCACCCATGGCACAGATACCTTGGAAGAAACCGCTTTTTTCTTGCAATCGGTTCTGCAACCCACAAAACCAGTTGCGATGACGTGCGCCATGTTTCCAGCCAATGTGCCGCAGAGTGATGGCCCCAAAAATCTGCAAGATGCCCTCAATTGGGTATTGCATACGTCAGATCTGGGGGTTCACCTAGTATGCGCAGGCGAGGTGCTTGTCGGGATTGGCGTCCAAAAAATCTACAGTGACCGCAACCAAGCGTTTGCCTCTCGGGGTAAGCATTCGGGTGCAGGCAAAACACCCCTAGTCCAACTAGGTTGGTCCATTCCAACAGTTGAAGAAGTTTTATCTACCAAACACTGGCCAAGGGTGGAGATCGTTCTGAACCACGCGGGAGCTGATGGTCAGTTCGTCAGAACTTTGATCAAGGCCAACGCCATGAATACCCAAAGTGTCTCAAACGGTACAAAACTATCCAAGACCGATGGAATTATTGTTGCGGGCACGGGTAGCGGAACGCTGAGCGAAGACTTAGAGAAAGCCCTTTTGGATGCTCAAAAAGCTGGACTTTGGGTGGCTAGGGTGTCGCGTTGTGCTTTTGGGGCAGCCGATCCAGAAAAGCATCCAAACATTCCCGCTTTGCTCAACTTGAGCCCTGTTCAAGCAAGGGTAGCGATGATCCTAGGTTTGCTGGCGCACCAGGTAACCGCCTGAGACAAGCGTAATAAAAGGCCTATTTCGACAAGGCCTCAAATGCGCGGTTTTTGATTTCGTCCACAGAACCTGTGCCGCTGATGCGACGGTACTTGGGAGCAGCCGAGGGGTCTTTCGCAGCCCATCCCGCGTAATAGTCGACCAAGGGTCGGGTTTGGGCACTGTAGACATCTAAGCGTTTTTTAACGGTTTCTTCCTTGTCGTCATCACGCTGGATAAGTGGCTCACCCGTCACATCGTCCACCCCACTCACCTTGGGTGGGTTAAAGCTGATGTGGTAGGTGCGTCCGCTCGCAACGTGGACACGGCGACCACTCATACGATCGATGATGGCGTCAAAGGGCACATCTATTTCGAGGACATAGTCAAGCACCACGCCAGAGTTTTTCATGGCGTCTGCTTGTGGAATGGTTCTTGGAAATCCGTCAAACAAAAATCCGTTGGCGCAATCGGCTTGGGCAATGCGCTCTTTGACCAAGCCGATGATGATGTCGTCACTAACCAGACCACCGGAATCCATCACTTTTTTGGCAGCCAAACCCATGGGTGAACCCGTTTTTACTGCTGCGCGAAGCATGTCACCCGTCGATATTTGGGGGATACCAAACTTTTGGCAAATAAAAGTTGCTTGCGTGCCTTTGCCAGCGCCGGGTGCGCCTAACAAAATTAGTCTCATGCTTTGTTCCTCGGGTCGTTAGTTTTTTTCTATCTGACTTGCGAGAATAGCACGCCAAGCCCCTACTAAGTCTTACTTACAAATTGCTCTCGAAAAAACGTCTGACCCTATCTAAATCTTCAGGTGTGTCAATGCCAGGGCCTGGCGCGTGTTCTGACACATGCACCGCAATCCGGTAACCGTGCCAAAGTGCGCGCAGTTGCTCAAGTGATTCCAGCATTTCAAGCGGAGCAGGTTTGAGTTGCGGAAATACACGCAAAAACTGAACGCGGTAGGCATACAAACCTACATGTCGCAGCGGGGCTGGACTCGGTAAGGCGGTTAACCCTTGACTAAATCCATCGCGCCACCAAGCGATAGGGGCACGACTAAAGTACAAAGCGGTGTCTTGAGCGTCGAGAACTACTTTGACAACATGGGGGCTGGCGAACTCTTCGACGTTGTCTATCGCGTGCGCCAGAGTGCTCATACTGCAATCGTCGCGCCTAGCTAGTAATTGCGCCACGGCATCGATGGATTCCGCTGCGATCAGGGGTTCATCGCCTTGGACATTGACCACAATTTCCTGATCTTTGAGTTGCAAGATATCGCAGGCCTCCGCCAATCGATCGCTTCCACTGAGATGATCCGATCGGGTCATGATGGCTTCTACGTTGTGGTGATGACAAGCCGTAATCACGCGTTCGTCGTCCGTTGCCACGACCACGCGAGTCGCTCTCGATTGCTTTGCGCGATGGGCCACACGCACCACCATGGGAACGCCAGCCAAATCGGCCAAGGGCTTGTCAGGCAGGCGGGAGGACGCCATCCTCGCGGGAATCAAGACTGTGAAAGTCATGGGGTGGACAGCAAAAAATTCAAGAAGCTTCTAGTTCTTGGTCGGTGAGGGTGCGCGCTTCGTTTTCCAGCAAAACCGGAATGCCGTCTCGGATGGGATAGGCCAACCGAGCGCTACGCGAGATCAACTCTTGGGTTTCGCGCTTGTAGTCCAGTGGCCCTTTTGTGACGGGGCAGACCAGTAGTTCAAGTAGTTTGGTGTCCATGGTTGGATGATAACTTTGGGCCAATATGCTCCAAGATAGCCTCAAGCAAGTCTGGGGGAATTTCCGTCACAAGCGGCACCGCCCAGGCGGTTGGCAAGTGGTTCCAGAGTTTGACGGCATCTTTTTCGGTGCATAGAACTTCGCCAAAGGCAGGATCTATGGCCACCGAACGCAGGTCATCATGGTCGGGTAAGGCGTGCGTTTTGGAGAGCGTCAGTCCTTGATGGCGCAACATATCAAAAAACGCTTGCGGTTTTGCTATGCCCGCCAAAGCCTGTACCTTTTGACCCCGAAAGTTGGAGAGCGCCTGACTTGTGCCATCTGCTTGGTACGCCAAAGTCCCTAAAGCACGCGGAACCAAAAAGTCAACAGAAGGGTGTTGGGGTGCAAGGCTAGCAGTTGACACCGTAATTAATCGTGAGTTGCCAACTGGCTCTAGAGGCCATGGTTCACGCAAAGGCCCAGCTGGGAGTACCCAACCATTGCCAAGCCCTCGCTCGTCGAACACACAAAGCGCGACATCATGTGCAAGCCCAAGATGTTGCAGACCATCATCGCAAACGATTACTTGAATCTGCGGGTTTTGAGCCAGTAAATCGAGCCCAGCTTGAAATCTGTCTTTGCCCACAAACACAGGAACTTGGCAGGCACGCGCGATCAGCAAAGGCTCGTCGCCGACCTCGGATGCGAGGCATTGTGGGGTCACTGCCCTTGTAGCCTCTGCCGAGCGGCCATACCCACGCGACAAAACACCCACCCGTAAGCCCCGAGCGGTCAATTGCTTGACCAAGGCGATCACCAAAGGGGTTTTGCCCACACCGCCTACAAACACATTCCCAACGACAACAACAGGGACCGGAAGCTCTTGTGCGCGCAATAGGTGAATCCGGTAGAGCAGTTTTCTCCAACTCACCAATAAGCCATAGATAAGGCTC
>CAYFLF010000012.1:0-20021 GCA_964343725.1 uncultured Bordetella sp. | reverse complement strand
ACTGAATGTGCTTGAAGGGTGACGTTTAATTTTTCTCGAACAGCGCAAAAGATGGCAGACAAGTTGTCCATGCTTGGATTGCCTTTGGGAGATAGCATGCGATGCAAACTTTTACTTGGCTTTTGCGTAACTTCTGCTAAATGTTCAAAGCCTATGGTGGCATTGACCAAATCACGCAAAGTAAGTCGAGCAGTCTCTGATTCGCCATTTAAAAAAAGTGTGGCTGCTTCATTGAGCATAGCAGTTGCAAATGCCTCGTCACGGTGAACGCGTTCTAAGACAGTTTGTTTGAAGTTTCTAGTCAATGCCATATGACCCCTTTCTTTTTTGATGGATTGCTCTTTTTCTGGCCTTGTAGCGTGTAAACAATTGTTTTGCGCGTTCAATATCCTTTTGTTGCCTATGTTTTGTCCCGCCCCCTAGCAGAACTATCAAGTGAGGCCCATCTTTACCAAGATAAATGCGATACCCCGGACCCGTGTTGAGCACAAATTCGCCAATTCCATCGAACCATTTGATACTGGAAAGATTACCCATTTCCATTCTTAACAAAGCAACAGAGACTTTCGCTGCAATCGTTGCGGGCAATGTATCGAACCATTTTTTGTATGGACTTTTGCCGTTCTCTTCTAAATACTCTCGAACTTCAATGACACTGTTTATTGGTAACGAATATGTTACTATACCAGAAAATTCCTTAGATATTGGCATGCAATTCCACACTCATGGTTGAAATATCAACCTTAGGTGAATTCATGGGAACGAAATAAATTCTTGATTACAAAAGTAGCTAAAGACACTTACGCGTTGAGACCAATACAGTGGCGTTCAACCATGCATCTTGACCTTGTTAGCCAAAAAGTAAGCCCCTACAGATGCAAAACCAGCCACTACGGCACATAGCCAATAGTGGGTGACTTGGCCACTCGGCTCGCGTTGTAACAACATTCCGCCTACCCATGAGGCGATACCCATGGAGAAAGATTGCACCGCTCCGTTGAGCGACATGAAGGTGCCACGAAATTGAGGGTTGGCGGCAGAAGTGAGAAGCGCCATACCTGGGATCATCCGACCGTTCATTGCGGCAAACAAAAGAGTAGAGATCAACAATACAAATGGCAATGGAATGGGTACCAATAACGTGATCGCGAACATGGGAAGGACAGAAAACAACACAGCTTTTTGGAATGTCTCTCTTTTGCCATGGCGGTCGGTGATCACGCCAATCCATCTGCCAGTAAACAAAGTCACCACACCACCGCAAAAATACAACCACGGAATCTCGGATGGCGTCATCACCTGATTGTTTTGTAAATACAAGGTGATGTAGGGGATGATGGTGAAAGCAGCAAACATCATCGTGCCAGATAGCAACAACGCCATACGTTGGTTATGTTCTTGCAGGACTTGCATCATGGCGTGCAATACATGTTTGTCTTTACCGTGTGCAATATGCGCATTCAGCTTGGGCAGGGCGTAAAAAGCGAGTGCGCCCACACCTAAACACAACACGCCAATGGCAAAAAAAGCGAAATGCCAGCCCCATAAATTCGCAAACATCAATCCAGCGGGAACACCTGCAACGGTGGCTACCGAAAAAGAAGTCATCACAATGCCAGTCGCTCGTCCACGTCGCGCAAAGGGAATAACGTCACCAATAATGGTTTGCGACATGGTGTTGAGAACGCCCCCAAAAAATCCAGCTGCAATACGTGCTGCCATTAACCAAAAATAAGAGGGAGCAATGCCGCATGCAATCGTTGTGAGCGCAAACAAGGCGTAGAGCGTCAGCAATAAATGTTTACGATCAAATCGATCCACAAAAGTAGTGGCAAATAGACCTGAAATGCCCGCTGCGATGGTGTAGGCAGATACCAACAGACCAAATTCTGCAAAGCTGATGTCAAAAAGGGCCGTGAGTTGTGGCCCCAAAGGCATCATGATCATGAAATCCACGATGTGGGTCAATTGGATACCCGCCAAAGACAGAAGTAAAAGTAACTCTCTGCGCGGCGTAAGCGTTGTTTGCATAAATATTTTTTAAAACCATCAGTAGTGCGCGGGTTGCGTGAGCTCGGTGAACAACATACCGTAGAGCTTGTAGCGTGAGGCATGGATATCCCCAGATGCAACTGCCGCTTGCACACCACATCCAGGTTCATGCAAATGGGTGCAGTTATAAAACTTGCAATTGGCGACATGTGGTTTCAAATCTGGCATATAGGCCGCAAGCTGCATCGCATCGATGTGGTGTAGTCCAAATTCTTGAAAACCTGGCGAGTCGATTAATGCAGTCGTGCGTTGCGCATCCATCCAATACAAATTGGTGGAGGTTGTTGTGTGCTTACCTGAGTTCAATGCGTGCGAGATCTCGCCCGTGCTGACCAACGCGTTGGGGATGAATTGGTTAATCAAAGTGCTTTTGCCCGTTCCGGAGGGGCCCAATATCAAACTGGTTTTGTTTTGCAAGCGTTCCATCAAACCATCCCAGCGACCGTGTTCGAGTGCCAGTTCCAAGACGGTATAGCCCATCGCAAAGTAGGGTGCGAGTCGTTCTAGGGCGCGGGCAAATAAATCGGTGAGATCGCTTTTGTTCAGTGCAATGATGGGGGTGATGTGCTCTGCTTCTGCGGCAATCAGGGCGCGCGTGAGTTGCATTTGAGAAAACTCAGGTTCCGCAGCAAGCAAGATCACGACTTGGTCTAAATTGGCTGCGAAAGATTTGGTACGGACTTCATCTTGCCGATAAAACAAGTTGCGCCTAGGAAGAATTTTTTCAATCGTGCCTTCATCGGTAGAGGGCAACCATTCCACTTTGTCTCCAACTACGACCTGGCTTTTTTTTCCACGGGGGTGGCATATGCGACGTTCCCCATCGATAGACTCGACCATGCAGTGGCGTCCATGGCTGGCCACCACTAAACCCGATTGGGTCATGCAGCAATCCGCGCAATGCGCTGGGAGGCAGGTGGGTGGGAGTAATAAAACGCGACAAACCAAGGGTCTGGCGTGAGTGTTGACGCATTGTCTTGATACAACTTCAGTAAGGCACTAGCCAAAAACTTGGAATTGCTATTGGCAACAGCGTAAGCGTCAGCTTCGAATTCAAACTTGCGTGATCGACGGGAGGAGAGCGGCGTAATGAAGAAAGTTACCAAAGGCAAAAACAACATAAACAATAACAAGGCCAACGCACTGTTACCTCCTTGTAGGTTGGGTGCAACGCCAAGCCCTGTATAGAACCATATTTGTTGCGATAACCAACCGAGTAATGCCAGACCTAACAAACTAAATACAAAGCTAGTCGCCATCATTTGCAAAATGTGGCGATGTTTGAAATGGCCTAACTCGTGCGCCAAGACCGCTTCCATTTCATCGCCATTGAGTTGAGCTAGCAAGGTATCAAAAAAAACCACCCGCTTGGCAGCACCAAACCCAGTGAAAAAAGCGTTCGAGTGAGCTGAACGACGGCTACCGTCCATCACAAAAAAGCCTTTCGCAGTAAAACCTGCTCGCGTCATCAATGCATTCACGCGCGATTTGAGTGATTCATCTTCAAGAGGTGTGAATTTGTTGAACAACGGCATGATCACATTGGGTGCAATCCACATGACAAACAATTGGTAGATGACCAATGCGCCCCATGCCCAAATCCACCACCATGTGCCGCCAGCTTCCATCAGCCACAAAACTAGCCACAAAATGGGCAAGCCTAAAACTAAACCTACCACGATACCTTTAGCTAGATCACTCAGCCATAGGGCAGGCGTTGTTTTATTGAATCCAAATCGTTGCTCCACACTGAATGTTTGGTAGAGGGACAAAGGCAACCCTATCAAACCACCGATCAACATAAAAGCAATCACCAATAACACTTGTTGACCCAAGCCAGGCCCAATGAGTTCAAGCGTGATGGAATTGAGAAAGTCTAGGCCCCCCAGCAAGGTCCATCCCAAAAGGGTTGCGGCATCGAGGGCAAGATCAATTAAGCCAACACGCGCTTTTTCAATCGTGTAGTCAGCTGCTTTTTGATGCGATTCGAGCGTGATCGTGTCAGCAAATGATGGAGGTACTTGGTCACGGTGAAGCGCGACATGGCGAATTTGGCGCGAAGCCAACCACAGTTTGGTGAGCAGATTGGCAACCAGCAGCACTGCAAGTACCGCACTCATCGTAAGAGAAGAATTCATCATGGGGTGGAAGTTTAGATGAACGGGTGTAACCCGCCTATTTTGGGGGATGCACGACAATCTGCGCTATGTCCAATATTCCGAAGTCCAACCCAGAGCAAACCTCATTGACGCAGCCCGAACTTGCCAAATCGGATCTCAATCTTGTTTGGCTCGATTGCGAAATGTCTGGGTTGGAGCCTGATCGCGACCGTTTGTTGGAAATCGCGGTGATTGTGACTAGCCCCGATCTTTCTATCCGAGTGGAAGGGCCCGTCTTGGTCATTCACCAAAGCGATGAAGTCCTATCCAAAATGGACGCTTGGAACCGAGGAACGCACGGCAAGAGCGGTTTGACAGAAAAAGTCAAGGCTTCCACTATCACCGAGCAGCAAGCTCAGGAAGTTTTGATTGCATTCATCAAAACCTATGTATCAAAAGGTACTTCTCCCATGTGTGGCAACACCATTGGGCAAGACAGACGCTTTTTGAATAAATACATGCCCAAATTGGAAGCGTGGTTCCACTACCGCAATTTAGACGTCAGCACCCTCAAAGAACTTGCGCGTCGATGGAAACCAGACGTCTTCAATGCCTTCAAAAAAGCCCAAAGACACACAGCTTTGGCCGATGTGCACGAGTCAATAGACGAAATGTTGCACTACAAACAGCATTTTCTGAACTTAAATTAGGTGATAACCCGAATATGTGGCACAATGATGCTCTTCGCTTAAAGCGAACTTTGTACATCTCCTTCATACATCGGGCTCCTTGAATTGAGTCCCACGCGCTGAAAACCCCCACTTGGGCCAGAGCAGGTTTCGTTTGATGGTTGATGTTTTTTAACCAGAAACGGAGCTAACCGCTAACTTTGCGGTGCTCGCGTGTGAGAAAACTATGACTGACACTTTTGAAGTGACCAGCGCGCCTGCGCTCGTTGAACCTATTTCCTCTGTTTTGGACGAAGTGGCTATCGCTGCTAAAAATCACCAAGATAGAGTCAGCATCCCTAGTGAATTCGCTTCGCTAGGACTTGCGCCAGAACTTCTGCAAGCTGTTGCAGATTTGGGTTTCACACAGCCCACGACGGTGCAACTTAAAACGATTCCTTTGGCTTTACCTTCCGACAACGCTGACACGAAAAAGGGTTTTATAGACTTGATGGTGTCTAGCCAAACAGGGAGCGGAAAAACTGCAGCTTTCTTGTTGCCGGTCATCCATACCTTGCTCAAGCAGATTTCTGAGGCGCAAACGGCAGAACGAGTAGCTTTTGAAAAATCAGTAGCGCAAGCGATAGCCAAAGGCGAAGAGCCGCCCAAAAAGCCCAAACGCAAAAATCCTACCAATACACGTAATTTCAAAGCCCCAAGTCCTGGTGCTTTGATTGTCTGCCCCACGCGCGAACTTGCGCAGCAAGTGGCGCATGATGCGATTGATTTGGTGAAACACTGCCGTGGTTTGCGTGTAGCCAATGTGGTTGGGGGCATTCCCTACCAATTGCAAATTGCCAAATTACAAAATGCCAATTTGGTAGTCGCCACCCCTGGCCGTTTGCTTGATTTGCAACGTTCCATGCAAATCAAATTAGACAAAGTGCAATTCTTGGTGGTCGATGAAGCTGATCGCATGCTCGATCTTGGCTTTGCGGATGATTTGGCTGAAATCAACCAACTCACCATTGATCGCAAACAAACCATGATGTTTAGTGCGACGTTTGCACCACGTATTCAGCAATTGGCTGCGCGTGTCATGCGCCAACCTCAGAAAGTCCAGATTGATACGCCACAAGAAAAACACAGCAATATTCGACAAGTGTTGCATTGGGCAGACAACGCCCACCACAAGCGCAAAATGCTCGACCATCTCTTGCGTGACACCACGATCAACCAAGCGATTGTGTTTGCGAGCACCCAAATTGAGTGCGACGGATTAGCCAATGATTTACAGCAAGATGGGTTCTCTGCCGTTGCCTTGCACGGTGCCTTGAGCCAAGGCTTGCGCAACCGCCGTTTGATGGCATTGCGTCAAGGACAAGTGCAATTTTTGGTAGCAACTGACGTCGCCGCGCGCGGTATTGACGTGCCTACGATTACCCATGTTTTTAACTTTGGGTTGCCAATGAAGTCAGAAGACTACA
The DNA here is from genome assembly GCA_964343725.1 of uncultured Bordetella sp. Classification (GTDB taxonomy): domain Bacteria; phylum Pseudomonadota; class Gammaproteobacteria; order Burkholderiales; family Burkholderiaceae_C; genus Limnohabitans. The sequence continues at coordinate 13,715 of CAYFLF010000012.1, read as the reverse complement.
CCCATCGTATTGGCCGCACAGGGCGTGCAGGACGTGATGGTTTGGCAGTGACATTGGTCGAGTTTCGTGAGAAGCGCAAAATTTACGACATCGAAGCATTTACCCGTCAGCCAATTCAAGCTGAAGTCATTCCTGGCTTAGAACCCAAACAACGCATCGAACGCGGTCGTGACTTTGCACCTCGCAAAGGTGCTGGCAAATTCGATGCGCCACGTCGTAAGCATGGCGGCGGTTTTGGTGCCAAAGGTGCTCACGCTAATTTCGGTGGTGAGAGCCGCTTTGCCGCAGCCCCTGCGCGTAGTTTTGATGACCGTCCAGCACGCGGACCACGTCCAGTGTTTGAAGGGGATCGTTCACCATTTGACAAAAAGGCAACGCGGCCGAAATCAGGTGGCGGTAAGCCATTTGGTCATGGTGGCTTCGATACCAAAAAACGCAAGCCTAAGCCAAAATTTGAGCGTTAAATTACTTACCAAGTAGTTTGCGCGATACAAATTCCAGACGGTCTTGGCCCCAAAATAGTTCGCCATCTATCACGTAGGTGGGTGAACCAAACACGCCAACATCAATCGCTTCTTGTGTGTTGGCGTCGTATTGTTTTTGTACGTCTGCGTTGCGTGAAAGTTCTAGGCACGCGCCATCCAGTTGGTTTTCTGATAACAGCTCTGACAAAGTTTGGGTATCCGCAATATTGCGCTCTTGTACCCATACAGCGGCCAATACTGCGCCTGCAAACTTGGCGGCTTGCGCGCTACCGTGGTGCATGCCAACGGCAATGATCAAGCGCGCAGCGTCATCACCTGCAACGGGAAAAAACTGAGGCCTCAAATGCAAGGGCATTTGTAAATGCTTGCTAAACCGTTCTAGCTCCACAAATCGATACGCTTGCCGCTGAGGCGCGCGTTGGCCAAGAGGCAGTCCACCTGAAACTGGAAATACCTTTCCTAAATCCATCGGTATGACACGCACCTCAGCACCAGCTTGTTGGGCCATATGCATGAGTCGCTGATGCCCTAGGTAGGTCCATGGACTTTGGGGCGCAAGGTAATAGTGAACGATGGTGGTCATTTCAGGCTAGGTCCAATGTGAAAAGCACAAGAATACGACATAAAATAGTCTCACTTATTTTTCTGGAAAGCAATATGGGCAACAAAATCGTTACAGAAGCTGATCGCAAGCGCACACCTGCACCAAAACCCTTACCCGGTAACTCTGCACGTACTGGTGGCCGTGGTCAACGCGTTAGCTTGGAGAGAGGTGTCGCTACCCGCAGCAAAAAGAACCCTGGTAAACGTGCCAGCAAGGGCGGTTGATTGACACATCAACTGTAGTTTGCAAGTATTGACTTGCATGCAGACATTAAAAAAGCGTCCTGATGGACGCTTTTTTAATGGACGCTTTTTTATACGGATCGGCTTTAGGCGCTTTCTGGTAACTCTATCTTGACTTCTAAGACTTCTAGGTTGTCGTGGCGCTCAAAATTGACTTTGATGTCTTGCGGATGGATGTTCACGTACTTGGACAAAACAGCTACCAGGTCACGTTGCAAGGCTGGTAAGTAGTCTGGCTGAGGATTTCGCCCCGTCCTTTCATGTGTCAGGATGAATTGCAGGCGTTCTTTGGCGACGCTGGCGGTTTTTTTCTTTTCGCCAAGCAAGAAGGAAAGTAAGGACATCGGCTTATTTCCCTCCGAAGATGCGCTTGAGCAAACCGGGTTTCACATGTTCAGTAAATCGAAGTGGTACTTCTTCCCCAAGGAAGCGACTGATGACGTCTTTGTAAGCCTCTGATACATCGGTGTTGGTGAGGTGTACGGCTGGCAAACCTTGGTTGGACGCCGTCAAAACGGTTTCAGATTCTGGGATGACACCAATTAAGGGAATGCGCAAAATATCTTGAATGTCTTCGAGAGACAACATATGACCCTCTTCAACTCGACTAGGGTTGTATCGGGTAATGAGTAAGTGTTCTTTGATGGGCTCGCTGCCTTGTATGGCACGCAAAGTTTTGCTACTGAGCATGCCCAAAATACGGTCAGAGTCGCGAACTGAGGAGACCTCGGGGTTGGTCACGACCAAGGCCTCGTCTGCAAAGTGCATGGCCATCATGGCGCCGATTTCAATGCCAGCAGGGGAGTCACAAACGATGTAATCAAACCCCATGCCTTTTAAGTCGTTGAGAACGCGTTCTACACCTTCTTTGGTTAAGGCATCTTTATCTCGCGTTTGAGACGCAGCAAGTACAAATAAGTTGTCGCATTGCTTGTCTTTAATCAAGGCTTGATTCAAGGTGGCTTCGCCGTTGATCACGTTGATGAAGTCATACACCACACGACGTTCGCATCCCATGATCAAGTCGAGGTTTCGTAAACCCACGTCAAAGTCGATCACGACTGTTTTAAACCCACGTAGTGCCAGACCTGATGAAAAACTAGCGCTGGTGGTGGTTTTACCCACGCCGCCTTTGCCAGAAGTCACCACAACAATTTTTGCCATGAAACAACCTTTATTTAATTTTTAAATCCAACTCTTAATTTTACAACCTTTGCATTACCAACTTATCGCCTTGCAAATAGATCTGCGCTGCTTTGCCTGCCACTTCTTTGGGTAATGGTGTATCGCTGGTGCGGTAAGTACCTGCAATCGAAATGAGCTCAGCTTCTAAGCAAGAGGTGAAGATACGCGCTGCTTCGTCACCTCGGGCGCCTGCGATAGCTTTGCCGCGCAGAGGTGCATACACATGAATATGACCATCGGCCATGATCTCAGCACCAGGATTGACCATCGCCATCACGATCAAGTCACGTCCTTTGGCATATATATGTTGGCCAGAGCGCAAAGGTTTATCAATGACCATGGCGCTCTCATGCGCTGCTTGAATCTCGCGCACGACTTCTACTTCACGGATTACCTCTTGAACTACGGTTTCCACTTTGGAGGTTGGCATATGCAGTTCTTGCGCTGCAAATAATCCTGCTTCTTGCGCGTTGTGGTGCAAATCCTCAGATGCGCCACGAAATGCAACGGGTATGACTTGATATTTCTCAAGCAAATCACAGACACCCACCAAGTCGATCGAAGTTGTCTTGGTCTCCAAGCCGCTCAAATCAATCACTACCGGATCCTTATCAAAAAATCCTGGTGTAGCCCCTAAACGGCGCTCTAGATCGACTTCCAAGGCGGAAAGATCAGCAGTTTTAAGTAAAAAAGCTACCAAAGGAAGAGACGCACTCTTGATTTCATAGGCGTGGGGCGTTGATGCGTGGTCCATACTCAAACATGACAATAAAAGCTGAACTTTACACGGCAAGGGCTTTCAAGCCCTATTAAACTTTTAGCTTATGACTTTTGATGTTCGGCCAGTCAATTCTTTACAGGGTACATATAGCGACTTGGTGATCCATTGGGTATTGGCTGTTCCCATGCTTTGCGTCTCTGCAATCGGGATTGCGCAAACGGCGCCGGTCACCGATATGGGCAAAGTAGAAATCACCAGCGGCCGCGATAACGATACACAGCAGCGCCGCGAATCTACTGCGAGCAAAATTGTGATTGGCCGCGAAGAGATTGAAAAACAAGGTGACTCCAATATTGGCGAAGTTTTAAAGCGTATGCCTGGCATTACCCTTGGAGGTAATCCAGGACGTGGTGGTGGCATTCGTATGCGTGGCTTGAGTGCTGGCTACACGCAAATTTTGTTAGATGGCCAGCGTGTACCTCCTGGTTTCTCTATCGAGTCACTCACACCTGAAATGGTGGAGCGTATTGAGATATACCGTGCACCCACCGCAGAGACAGGCGCACAAGCGATTGCGGGAACTATCAACATCATTACACGTGAAGGGCGGCGCGGCATGCCCTCCGAACTCAAGTTGAGCTCTTCTTGGCAGGGTGGTTATCACTCCCCTAACGGCTCTTACACCACCTATAAAGAATTCGAAAATTGGAGTTCCAACTTTACTTTTTCGATGTATGAAAACGCAACACCTGATCACAGCGAAACGGTGTTATCTAGAGATTACACGTCTTCTGGCGTGGCCAAGCACTTGGCGCGTACCCGTATCAATGACTCATCGAGCACGCGGGATGGATTCAATACCACTGGTAGATTGCAATTCAAAGGTGAACCTGGCGAAACACTGACCCTCATGCCTTTTGTGGTGTACTCACGTTCGCACAATTCCGGCACCATTGCCTTGAGCCAGACTATCACCGATGCAACGTCGTCAACTCCGTTGACCGATAGCGCCAATACCAGTGGCGACGGCAACTTTGGAATGGCCCGCATGAATGGTCAGTGGCGCAGAAAACTCTCAGCCGATAGCGCGATGGAATGGAAGTTCAACACTGGCGGTTGGGACAGTACGAGTCACACCTACCAAACCCCAACAGGAGGGGGCGCAGTATTGCCATCGCTTAGCCAAAGCGCGACTACCAGAGACCGTTCTGTGAGTTTGCAGGGCAAGTACACCAATGTGTTGGGTGGTGGTCACCAGTGGGTCAGCGGTGCAGAGTTAGAGGTGGTACGTCGTACCCAAACGGCACAGCCTGTTTACACCGAGGGTGACGGGAATATGCAAGCCCGCACGCTCAAATACGCTATCTACACACAAGACGAAAAGCAATTTACGCCCAACTGGTCGGGCCATGGTGGTTTGCGTTATGAACAAATGTCCACCTACGGCAACAACGGTGAGACGGAGGCAACGAACCGTGTGGGCGTTTTTTCTCCTTTGTTGCATGCGTTGTGGAAGCCCAACCCTGAAGGGCGTGACCAAGTGCGTATGAGCTTGACTCGTAGTTTCAAGGCGCCATGGATGCAATCTTTGTTGGCCCGTTACACACCATCCAGAGACGATGTAGGAAGTGGATCCAATATTGCAACCAACCCAGGTAGCAAAGGAAATCCTGCTCTACGTCCAGAAGTGGCACTGGGCTTGGATGTTGCGGTTGAGCGGTATTTGCCTGACGGTGGCGTGATGAGTGCTGCAATGTTTCATCGCCGTGTCAGCAATTTGATTCGCAATGTCACAAGCTTAGAGACCATATCAGGCTATACGTCGCAGCAATATGTCTCGATCCCCCAAAACGTGGGTAATGCTATTACCCAAGGTATCGAACTAGAAGCTAAATTTAGGTTAAATCAAATGTTGGTGGATGCCCCTGCGGTAGATATTCGCAGCAACATCAGCTTTTATGAGTCAAATGTTTTGAGCATTGCAGGCCCCAACAATCGGCTCGATCAACAGCCCAGTATGACTGCAAATCTAGGTGGTGACTATCGAATGCGTTCTTTACCTTTCACGGTTGGTGGCAACATCAATATGAACCCTGGTTACACCACGCATACTAGCGAATACCAATGGCTTTATGTCTCGCAAAAGCGCGTGATGGATGTCTATGGTCTGTGGCGTGTGGACCCCAGTACTTCCTGGCGTTTGACTTTGAGTAATCTGGCTCCGTTAAGCTATAACACCAACAACCTCTACAACAGCAGCAGTTTGTATGAGGACAGTACTACCCGCAATCGCAACTGGACCAATATTCAAATTCGACTGGAGAAAAAATTATGACAACCACACATGACGGCGCATGGTATGACAGCATGTATAACAACCGTGCTTTGGTGCCTGAACATGAATCGCATTTTGCGCACTGGCGTGACGCGTCTTTACATGCGCGTAAGGAGCATCGTTGTTTTCAAGATGTTGCATACGGTCACGGTCCTAATGAATCTTTGGATATCTTCCCTGCTGATACCTCTCACTCGCCCAAGGGCGCGCCTGTAATGGTATTTATCCACGGCGGATACTGGCGCTCTCTCGACAAAGCAGACCATTCTTTCGTGGCGCCGGCATTTACATCGCAAGGTGCATGCGTGGTGATTCCCAACTATGCCTTGTGCCCTGCAGTCACCATTTCTCAAATCACCATGCAAATGGTAAAAGCAGTAGCTTGGGTCTTTCGCAATGTGCATCGTTTTGGTGGCGATCCAAAACGCATCACGTTGGTGGGGCATTCTGCAGGAGGGCACTTGGCCACCATGTTGTTAGCCTGCGATTGGCGTGTGTATGACTTTGCTTTGCCTCATGATTTAGTTAGCAAAGCCCTGTCTATTTCAGGCTTGTATGAACTCGAGTCCGTACGTGCCACCCCCTTTTTAAAAGACAGCTTGCGTTTGACTGAGGAAGTCTCCGTTAGCAACAGCCCAGCTTGGATGCCAGCACCTAAAAATGCAAAACTCTATTCAGTATGTGGAGCGCTGGAGAGCCCAGAATTTATTCGACACAACACCCTGATGCAGCAAGCTTGGGGGACAGCCTGCGTGCCTGTGACTGAAGCCATAGAGGGTTTGCAACACTTTAGCGTGCTAGAGGCTCTTGCAGATCCCGGTCACCGCATTCATGCGTTGGCCAGCGATTTAATGATGGCCTAACTACATCAGCAGGTGTTCACCTGCGTTGTCACCACCCAAGATCACGTAGTTCACTTTGCGAATATCCATTAGTTTGGTGCCGCCTGCATAGCTGATGGAGCTTTGCACATCTTGTTCCATCTCGATCAAAGTGTTCGCAAGTTTGCCTTTGATGGGCTCCAAGATGCGTTTACCTTCCACGTGTTTGTATTCACCTTTGTTGAAGTCTGAAGCAGAACCGTAATATTCCTTGAACATTTCTCCATCCACTTCAACGGTTTTGCCAGGTGACTCTTCATGGCCTGCAAAGAGCGAGCCAATCATCACCATTGACGCCCCAAAGCGAATGCTCTTGGCAATATCGCCGTGACTGCGAATACCGCCGTCCGCGATGATGGGCTTGGTCGCGACACGCGCGCACCATTTGAGCGCTGAGAGTTGCCAACCCCCTGTACCAAAACCAGTTTTGAGTTTGGTAATGCAAACTTTGCCAGGGCCCACGCCTACCTTGGTGGCGTCAGCGCCCCAGTTCTCTAAATCAATCACGGCTTCAGGCGTAGCAACATTGCCTGCAATCACGAAGCTTTTGGGCAATTTATCTTTGATGTAGCGAATCATGTCGCGCACGCTATCGGCGTGGCCGTGCGCGATATCGATCGTGATGAATTCGGGTGTCAGACCATTGGCTTTAAGAGAATCGACAGTTTCACGGTCCCCGCCTTTGACTCCTAGAGAGATAGAAGCATAGACGCCTTTGGCGTGCATATCACGGACAAACTTCAAATTGTCCAAGTCAAATCGGTGCATGACATAAAAATATTGGTTTTGCGCCAACCAGACACAAATTTTTTCGTCAATGACGGTCTTCATATTGGCTGGAACAACAGGAAGACGAAATTTTTGTCCTCCTAGTTCAACTCCAGCATCGCATTCAGAACGACTTTCCACGCGGCACTTGCGTGGCAGTAACAAAATATTGTCGTAATCAAAAATTTCCATATCCCAAGCTCCAGAAAATAACGTTCGAAGATTGAGCGCTTGGCTTGGTCGGGTTTTTAGTGCGCAAAATGTTGGCCATAAAAAACCGAGCGCAAGAATCTTGGGCCCGGTGATCGATTTTAACAGGGCTTCTCCTCACCAAATTTCTCCCCCTTTTAAAATCAGCGTATGCAGTTCCCATCAGGGGTCGACTCCCCAACGCCTAGCGGCACCTATACCTCAGCCCCTGTCTTGCATGGCCTCAACGACGCACAGTCTGCCGCTGTGGCTTTGCCGGCTGAACATGCGCTTATCCTGGCTGGGGCAGGCTCTGGCAAGACCCGTGTACTCACAACACGCATTGCATGGTTGTTACAAACTGGTCAGGTAACACCTGGCGGTGTGTTGGCCGTCACCTTTACCAATAAGGCTGCCAAAGAAATGTTGACTCGCTTGTCTGGCATGCTGCCTGTCAATGTGCGTGGTATGTGGGTGGGCACTTTTCATGGGCTGTGTAACCGTTTTTTGCGTGCCCATTGGAAGTTAGCTAATCTGCCTCAAACCTTTCAAATTTTGGATACCCAAGACCAACTCAGTGCGATCAAACGATTGAGTAAGCAGTATCAGGTGGATGAAGAGCGTTTCCCTCCCAAACAAACGATGTGGTTCATAGCAGGTTGTAAAGAGGATGGTTTGCGTCCCAAAGATGTCGATGTGCGTGACCCCGATACCCGTAAAAAAGTAGAGTTGTATGAACTTTATGAAGCCCAATGCCAGCGTGAAGGTGTGGTGGATTTTGGCGAATTAATGCTGCGTTCATACGAACTCTTACGCGATAACGATCCCATCCGTGAACACTACCGCAGGCGTTTTCGTCATATCCTGATCGACGAGTTCCAAGATACCAATAAATTGCAGTACGCATGGATCAAACAACTCGCAGGCCCCGTGGCGCAAGACGGAGGTGCCGTGTTTGCTGTGGGGGATGATGACCAAAGTATTTATGCGTTCCGTGGCGCCCGTGTTGGCAATATGGCTGACTTTGTGCGTGAATACCAAGTGCAACACCAAATCAAGCTAGAGCAAAACTACCGCAGCTTTAGCAATATTTTGGATAGCGCTAACCACCTGATTGACCACAATAAAAACCGCTTAGGCAAAAATTTACACACCACACAAGGCGCGGGTGAGCCAGTGCGTATTTATGAGTCACCCACAGACTTTGCAGAAGCCCAGTGGATGGTGGAAGAAATGAAGCAGCTTTTGCGCGATGGTCAAAACGGCGATGGTGCGCAAGGCGTTGCACATCGTCATGAAATTGCCGTGCTATACCGTAGCAATGCGCAGAGTCGTGTGATTGAAACAGCGTTATTCAATGCCGCCATGCCATACCGCGTGTATGGTGGTTTGCGCTTTTTTGAGCGCGCTGAAATCAAACATGCCCTTGCCTATTTGCGATTATTAGAAAACCCACGCGACGACACCAGTTTCATGCGTGTCGTGAACTTTCCGCCACGCGGCATCGGTGCACGCAGCATTGAACAATTGCAAGACGCTGCCAGTGCCATGGGGTGCCCATTACATGATGCCGTCAGCACGCTGACGGGTAAAGCAGGCGTGAATATCACTGCTTTTGTCGCCAAGATTGACGTGTTGCGAGAGCAGACTCAAGGCCAAAACCTTCGACAAATTATTGAGTTGCTACTAGACCATTCAGGTTTAGTCGAGCACTACCAAAGCGAACGTGAAGGCGCAGACCGTATTGAGAATTTGACCGAACTGGTGAATGCAGCTGAGAGTTTTGTCACCCAAGAGGGTTTTGGCCGTGACGCAGTGGCTATGCCTGTGAATGGAGAAATGATCAATCCTGACACGGGCGAAACTTTGTCGCCCTTGGCGGCATTCTTAACCCATGCGGCATTAGAGTCAGGCGACAACCAAGCGCAAGCAGGGCAAGACGCTGTGCAATTGATGACGGTGCATGCATCTAAAGGCTTAGAGTTTGATTGTGTGTTCATCACTGGCTTGGAAGAAGGTTTGTTTCCACATGAAAACTCGATGAACGATTACGACGGCTTGGAAGAGGAACGTCGACTGATGTATGTGGCAATTACCAGAGCGCGACGTAGGCTGTATTTGAGCCATTCGCAGACCCGTATGCTGCATGGCCAAACCCGCTACAACATCAAGAGCCGGTTTTTTGATGAGCTACCCGAACACGCCCTGAAATGGATCACGCCTGCCCGGTCCGCTTTTGCTGACGTAAACACATCGCCGCGTAACGCATGGCAACAACCCGCTTGGTCTGATGGCGATTGGCAAGCAAAGGCAAGCGCTCAAACGCCAGTCGTGCAAAGAACTGTCTCAATTTCGGGCCCGAATGCATGGGTGCGATCGGGCGTGCAGGTCTTTCACACCAAATTTGGTGAAGGTACGGTGGTCAGCATGGAAGGCGTTGGCGATGACGCAAGGGCGCAAGTTAATTTCCCGCGCCATGGAATGAAATGGTTAGCCTTGAGTGTGGCCAAACTCACGCAAGTTTGATCAGTTATCAGGCGTAGTGAGTATCGCTCACAAAACAGTCTCGAAAGCTAAAGTATGTAGAGCAAAAGAACATGGCCGCAAGCATCAGCATAGCGGGCAATAGCGTCATGGAAACCAAATCACTATCGCCCATCAAGCCAGACAATAAACTCAACAACAACGCTGTGGAGATAAATACCACTGTCCACATCAGTCCAAATACCAAGAATGCCCGCCAATTACGTAAGCAAGCTACGGTACTGAAAAATAAACTTTTGATGGCAGGTACACCATGCCAATACAGAAGCGCTGGCGCATGCCAAAACACCATAGACAAGGGTAGATACAACAAAAACGACAACCACATGGCATTTTGAAAGCTGGGATCCATGATGACTTCAGCGTCTAACTTGCCTCCGACTAGATACAACTTGGCAAATCCACCACCGTCCACCAAAGCAGACAGTCCCATAACGCCAACAAAACCCAAGGCGTAGAGAATTCCCAAAACCACCATATCGTGTTTGCGCTCTTTGTTAGCTCGAAACGCAATGACCAAGATGGTTGGCATTGGAAATTTGCCAAGTTCCACTTCTCGGCTGGCTGCCATTAATCCCAAGGTGGCAGCAGGTAGAAGCGTCAAAGCAATAAAACTTCCTATGAAAGGCAACAACGCAGACAGCGACATGATGGCCATGAAAATAAAAAATAATCCACTCATGGCGATCGGTTGTTTCCAAAACACCCGAATCCCTTGTCGAACCCATTGGGATCCTCTGCGTGCATCCACAACATTGAGCTTCATGTGGACAACCCAATCGGTTGCGCCAATCGTTGACGCAATACACGCTCAAAATGTGTTGGATCGTGAGGCGTCAGCATATTGGCCTCGCGTGGCAAATGTAAGTCCCACAAGCGAGAAGTCCAAAATCGTAAGGCTCCGGCACGTAGCATCGCATTGAGGAGATGTCGCTCGGCACCTATCAAGGGTCTAACAGATTGGTAGGCGGCAAGGAATGCGGCAGTTTTTTCTATATGCATCTCACCCGTGTCTAGATCAATACACCAGTCGTTCAAGCAAACTGCCAAATCAAACAACCAAGTGTCAACACCAGCAAAATAAAAATCAAAAAAACCGGTCAGAAGCAAGTTGTTATCTACAACTTCAAACATCACATTGTCGCGAAATAAGTCCGCATGCACAGGGCCACGTGGCAGGGCGGCATAAGCAGCGGACTTTGCGATATGGTTTTGAAATGCGAGTTCACTTCGGATCAAACTAATCTGCGATTCATTCAAAAACGGTAGTACGACAGGTATCGTCTCATTCCACCAAGCTAGTCCACGTAAATTGGGTTGATGTCGGTTGTAATCTTTGCCGGCCAAATGCATGCGTGCAAGCATTCCTGCTACCGCTTGACAATGCTTGGATGTGGGGCGAAGTTCGCTGCTACCTAACAATCGGTTGACGACAGCAGCTGGTTTGCCCTCCACCGTTAACAAAATATCGCCATCCAAATTGGCGACAGGATCAGGCACTGGAATGCCGTGATGGGCCAGGTGTTTCATCAAGTGCAGATAAAACGGCAATTGTTGATGGGTCAGGCGTTCAAACAGCGTGAGAACATAGTTGCCAACACTGCTGGTTAAAAAATAGTTGGTGTTTTCTATCCCGCCCTGAATGCCTTGAAGCTCGAGCAAATCGCCTAACTGCAATTGGGTCAGCAATTCTTGGGCTTTGGATTCGGAGACTTCGGTAAATACGGCCATAACGGGGTTAAATAATCTTTATCATCGATTGTAGTTGGCGTCTTTTCATGCACGGCACAATGTGGGATATGACAGAAAAGAAAACTTTGCTATTGGTAGACGGATCTAGCTATCTCTACCGCGCATTCCACGCCATGCCCGATTTACGTGCCATTCCTGGCGACCCTTCCAGTGCTGCAACTGGCGCAATACGTGGCATGGTCAACATGATGCAAAGCCTCCGTAAAGAAGTGCCAGCTGACTACGCAGTGTGTGTGTTTGACGCAAAAGGGCCAACCTTTCGCGATGACTTATACCCAGCCTATAAAGCAAATCGCTCACCGATGCCAGATGATTTACGAACCCAAATTGAACCTATCCACCAAGTGGTTCGACTGATGGGTTGGCAAGTGTTGGATGTGCCTGGCGTGGAGGCCGATGACGTCATTGGTACCTTAGCAGTCCTGGCTGCTAAGCAAAGCATAGAGGTAATTGTGTCTAGCGGTGACAAAGATTTGAGCCAATTGGTCGATCAGCACATCACCATCATCGACACCATGAATGGCAAGCGCCGTGATGTCGTGGGTGTCACGGAAGAGTTTGGAGTTCCCCCGCACTTGATGATTGATTTTCAGACCTTGGTGGGAGACTCCGTTGATAACGTGCCTGGAGTTCAAAAAGTAGGGCCTAAGACTGCTGCCAAATGGCTGATGGAGTACGGTTCCCTAGACAATTTATTGGAAAACGCGCATGCGATCAAGGGTGTTGTGGGCGAGAACTTGCGGCAAGCCTTGGAATGGTTACCAATGGGTCGACAACTCGTCACCATCAAAACTGATTGCGATTTATCCGCCTATGTCCCAACCTTACCCGCCCTTGACGCCTTAACCTTGCAACCGCCAGACCGTGTGGGGCTCAAAAGTTTTTATGAAACTTATGGATTTAAAGGACTAGCGCGTGCCTTGTCAGATAACGATGCTGTATCAGATCGGTCTGCTGAGAGCGCCGAATCCGCTGCTGCGAATTCAAAATTTACCAAGCCATCAAAGCCGCAAGTCTCGGATGAAATGTTTGAAGGCATCAAGGCACAAGCTTCGCAAGTGACATCCAAGCATTACACATGTGTGTTGACTTGGGAGCAGTTTGACATTTGGTTTGAAAAAATAAAGCAAGCCGATTTAACGGCATTCGATACGGAAACGACTGCGATAGATGCGATGACAGCGCAAATTGTGGGTTTAAGCTTCTCTGTACAACCAGGTGAGGCTTGTTACATTCCACTCGGGCACACTTATGGTGACGCTCCGACCCAACTACCTTTACATGAAGTCATCGCCAAACTCAAACCTTGGTTGGAGGACCCTAAAGCATTGAAATTGGGTCAGCATATTAAATTTGACCGCCATGTGATGGCGAATTACGACGTGCAAGTGCAAGGTTTTGTGCATGACACCATGTTGCAAAGTTATGTGTTGGAGGTGCATCAACCACACAACCTGATGAGCCTGGCGCAACGACATTTAGAACGACATGGTCTCAGCTATGAAGACGTTTGTGGCAAAGGCGCTCACCAGATACCCTTCTCACAAGTAGAGGTTGAACGTGCCAGTGAATATGCTTGCGAAGACGCAGATATGACCATGGACGTCCATCTGGCGCTTTGGCCACATTTGGAGGCAAACGAGCAATTGGCGTTTATTTACGATTTGGAAATCAAAAGTAGCGAAGCCTTGTTTCGAGTCGAGCGAAATGGGGTGCTGATTGACGGGACTACATTGGCCGCGCAGAGCCATTCGCTCGGCGCACGTATTTTGGAACTTGAAAACGAGGCCTATGCCATTGCAGGTCAACCTTTCAATCTGGCAAGTCCTAAACAACTGGGTGAAATATTTTTTGACAAGCTTGGTCTTCCAGTCATCAAAAAAACTGCAGCGGGTGCAAGAAGTACGGATGAAGAAGTACTGGAGAAATTAGCGCAAGACTATCCGCTGCCAGCGAAAATTTTGGAGCATCGCTCTTTGAGCAAACTCAAAGGCACTTACACAGACAAA